>NZ_AGSX01000042.1 GCF_000235745.1 Stutzerimonas stutzeri SDM-LAC
ATGCAGCCAGGTGATGCCCGTGTCTTCGGCGTTCTGCTCGAAATGGCTGGCCGCCGATATCACGATGATCGGCAGGTCTCGCGTGTCGGGATTGCCACGTACTTCGTCGATCAGCTCGCGCCCGCTACCGTCGGGCAAATGCAAATCGAGCGTCATCGCCTCGTAACGGGTACTGACAAGCTTGTCTCGTGCCGCGTGCAAACTCTGCACGCGGTCAACCGCATAACCGGCATCGCGCAGCATCAGCAGCAGTAACCGGCCGGTATCCGGTTCGTCTTCGATTACCAGCAGGCGAGGCTGGCCCAAGTCGGTAACCAAGGTGGTCGATTCGAGTATGGGCAACTCACACCAGAACGTCGTGCCTTGACCCTCGGCTGTATCAAAACCGACGCGACCGCCCATCCGCTCGATGAATTCCTTGGTAATGGCGAGCCCCAGGCCGGTGCCGCCCTTCTGCCGGCTGTCTGAAGCATCCGCTTGAGCAAATTTCTCGAATACCCGGTTCTGGAAGCTTGGTGGGATGCCGGGTCCCTGATCGGTGACGCTGATCCGCACATGGCTGGCATTGGGCTGGCTGCAATGCAGGGTAACCTGGCCACCTTCCGGCGTGTACTTGATGGCGTTCGAGAGGAAGTTGGTCAGCACCTGCTGCAGGCGCAACCCGTCGACCCAGACGTGTACGTTCACCGGGTCGCGAAGTATGCAGTTCACCCCGAAATGTGCGGCGAACGCCTGGTTGCTGACCAGCGCCTCGTCCAGCAACTGGCGCAGTGAGTGCTCGCGCATATCGAAGATCATCTTGCCTGCAGTGACTTTTTCCATGTCCAACAGATCGTTGATCAGGTAACCCAGCCGCAGACTGTTGCGGTGCGCGATCTCGAGCATTTGCTGCATGGCAGGCGGCGTATCGCCCATGGCGCCACCGGTGATCAGGCCCAGAGCACCGCTGATGGATGTCAGCGGGGTGCGCAGCTCATGACTTACCGTCGAGACGAACTCGTCTTTCATCTGCTCGATACGCTTGTGCTCGGTCAGGTCCATGCTGGTGCCGCTGACGCGCAATGGCTGACCATCGCGGTCGCGCTGAATGTAGCCGCGGATCAGCACCGGCGTGATCTTGCCGCTTTTATGCTGCAGGCGTAGCTCGGTGGTGAAGTGATCGGTCGTCGAGCGCATGGTCTCGGCCAGTTGGGCCCGCTCCTGAGGCAGATCCTCGGCCACGATGAGCCGCTCCCAGAGCTTGAGATCCGAACTCAGCTCGCCGGGACGGTAGCCGAGCATGTGCCAGGCGCGCGGCGAAGCATAGAAGGTGCCTGCATCCAGATTCATGTCCCATAGCCCGTCATTGCTGCCTTTGAGGGCAAGGCTGAGACGCTCTTCACTGAGCTGCAGGGCGCGTTTGTTTTCCCGGATGTCTTCGGTCATCTGCTGCGCCAACGCCTCGGCACGGCGGTGTCTGAGCGACAACGAAAACGTCAGCAAAAACAGTAATGCGCTCAGGCCACTGCCAAGGCCCATTATCAGTCCCTTGTTGGTGCTGAAAAACTGCTCGAAGGCCGGACGACTCTCCAGGCGCAGCGTCCAGGTCTGGCCATAGAGATCAAGCTGTACCCGCTTGCTGTATTGGGCTTGGCCTGCCATAGCGTCATCTCGACTGGCAAAGATCAGCTGTTCGGTTTGCTCGGAATCGCCTGCGTAAATGCGCAAGCTGAGGTTCGGGTCGGCTGCGCCGAGAATGCCTCGCATCAAGTCGCCCAGCCGATAGGGGCTGTAGACGAAGCCCTTCAGCGCCTGCAGGCGTTGTGTCACCGAGGTGAGCGGCTCGTCAGGACGATACAGCGGTACATACATCAAGATGCCTGCTTGTACCTTGCCGTGGGTCTCCTGGCGTAACGTGACTTTACCTGTGATCCGGGTTCTTCCGGTTTCGGCAGCACTGAGCATGGCCTGTCGGCGAACCGGCTCGGAGAACATGTCGAAGCCGAAAGCGGCCAGGTTGCGGCCACTGAAAGGCTCGAGGAAGACGATTGGCGTGTGAAGCGAGCGGCCCGGCCCCTGCGGGTGGACAACGTAGTTGCCATAACCTTCAGCCCAGACGCTCCGCATATGGCTATCGAGATCCGACGGCAACACAGCCTTGGCGAAACCGACGCCCTGGATGCCGGGGTAGCGCTCGGCCAGTTGCAGTCGCTCGTTGTATTCACGCCACTGCGCGCGCGTTACCTCTCCTGAAGCGTCGAACAGCCCGGCCGCCCCGAGCAGAATCTGCTCGTGGTCAGTCATGCGTTTATGAATGGCCTCGATGGTCGTGTTCACCAGCAAATCGAACTGCTTGAGCGCGACCCGCTCCTCTTTCATCTCGAGATGATTGAGGAGGGCAAGCTGTACCAACAGCGCTACGGCCAGAACGAGCCAGGCGATGCTGTTGCGCCAGTGAAAGAACTGCCGCACCTTGCCGAAAGATGCACTCGTTTCGTTCATGCTATCTGCCGTGCGCTAGTGACGAATGGCAAGAAGATACGGTGCGCCCGGTTCGACAACCGCTCTCGCATGCCGGTTGTGGCCCGGTATTCACCCCATACTTTCAACGCAGCTTACTCGCTGAGATGGCGTACTGCCATAAAGTCCCGACAGAGCGCACCGGTCGTTGTGCTTGCGCTTGGGCGAGCACTGACGACTGTCGTTCACCAAATCGTTTCGGTCTTCCTTCAGCGTGCTTCGCTTGCTCATAGCCGGTTCAGGTAATTGCTGCCGCCCAGTTGCCTCACCTGTTTCCGAATCCAGGCGGCGCGACTGCGCACGTGTGGGCCGGGTCGACCGGCGTTCCACTCGCGAGGGTTGGGCAGTACAGCGGCCAACTGGCTGGCCTGGCTAACAGACAGGTAAGGGGCGCCAATGCCGAAGTGATGCTGCGCAGCTGCCTCGGCGCCGAATATGCCAACGCCCCATTCGACGCTGTTCAGATAGACCTCCAGGATCCGCTGTTTCGGCCACAACAGTTCGATCCAGCCGGTAAACCAGACTTCCAGCCCTTTACGCAGCCAGCTGCGCCCGGACCAGAGAAACAGGTTCTTCGCCACCTGCTGGCTCAGCGTGCTGGCGCCACGGAGCGAACCACCGCGTTCGTTATGCTCGAATGCGGCGCGAATCGCCGCGATATCGAACCCCCAATGGCCCGCAAACTTCTGGTCTTCGGCCGCGATGACAGACATCTTCAGATCATCCGGCAGCTCTTTCCAGGGCCGCCAACTACGCCGCAGGTCGATGCTTTCACCAGCGATCCAGGATTCGATCTTGCGTTCAACCATCAGTGCAGTGAAGGGCGGCGGCACCCATCGCATAACCAGCACCAGCAGCACGGACAGTGCGGTCAGCCAGAGCAGCAGTTTGGTGAGTCGGCGTAGCAGGGCTCGGAGCATGGGGCGTGGTCGCGACCAGGGAGAACGGGCATTATAACGGTGCATACACGCCCTGACCGGAAGCCTCCGAATGATTCGTCCGTTTCTTATGCTCGCTGGATTCTTCGGCTTGACCGGCGTCGCGCTTGGCGCCTTTGCAGCCCATGGGTTGAAAAGCCGCTTGGCTGCTGACTACCTCGCCGTGTTCCAGACCGGGGTGCACTACCAACTGATCCACGCCTTGGCGTTGTTCGGCATCGCCCTGCTGGTGCTGCATGCGCCGAGCCGTCTGCTGATCGCAGCAGGTAGCCTGTTCACGCTGGGTATTCTGCTGTTTTCCGGCAGTCTCTATCTGCTGGCTCTGACGGGCGTCGGCAAGCTTGGGATCATCACGCCCATCGGTGGCACGGCGTTTCTGGCCGGCTGGATCTGTTTGATGGCGGCGGCCTGGAACCTGCGCGCCTGATCGGCTTGCATGTATGCGGCGGAGATGAATGGTGGCAGCGGCTGCCTTGGTGGGCCGAGTCGATCGGGCTAGAATGTCGGCCCTTTTGCAATGGTGGCGATCACTATGCACATCCAGTTGAACGGCGAGCGCTACGAGCTCCCGGACGGTCAGTCGGTGGCCGATCTGCTGCAGCGCCTGGAGTTGACTGGGCGCCGGCTGGCGGTCGAGCTTAATCGCGAGATCGTGCCGCGCAGCCAGCATGCCGCGACGACGCTGGTCGAGGGCGACCAGATCGAAGTCGTGCACGCCATTGGCGGCGGCTGACGAGCCCGCCGCATCAACGATTCCCGCACGTCGCCCGTGCAGCGGCGTAATTCTCGCTTCATTTCATCTGTACAGGATGGTCGCATGAGCCCAGTTCCGCACGACAAACCCTTCACGCTTGCCGGCCGCACCTATCAGTCGCGCCTGCTGGTGGGCACCGGCAAATACAAGGATCTCGAGGAGACCCGCGCCGCCATCGAGGCCTCCGGTGCGGAGATCGTCACCGTTGCGGTGCGCCGTACCAATATCGGCCAGAACCCGGGCGAGCCCAATCTGCTCGATGTCATCTCGCCGGATCGCTACACCATTCTGCCGAACACGGCCGGCTGCTACGACGCCGAAGAAGCGGTGCGCACCTGCCGCCTGGCCCGTGAGCTGCTCGATGGCCACAAATTGGTCAAGCTGGAAGTATTGGCTGACCAGAAGACGCTGTTCCCGAACGTCATCGAAACCCTCAAGGCCGCCGAAGTGTTGGTCAAGGATGGTTTCGACGTGATGGTCTACACCAGCGACGACCCGATCATCGCCCGTCAGCTCGCCGAGATGGGCTGCATCGCGGTCATGCCCCTGGCCGGCCTGATCGGCACGGGACTGGGCATCTGCAACCCCTATAACCTGCGCATCATTCTTGAAGAAGCCAAGGTTCCGGTTCTGGTTGACGCCGGGGTCGGCACGGCGTCCGACGCGACCATTGCCATGGAGCTCGGCTGCGAAGCTGTGCTGATGAACAGCGCCATTGCTCACGCACAGAACCCGGTACTGATGGCCGAAGCCATGAAGTATGCGATCGATGCCGGTCGCCTGGCCTATCTGGCGGGGCGCATGCCGAAAAAACTCTATGCCAGCGCCTCTTCGCCTCTGGAAGGTCTGATTCGCTAGTTTTCCTCCTCCGTTTAGCGGCCGCTTGATCGCTCGATCACCCGGCCGGTCCTTTTTTATCTGTAGGTTCGTTCATGAGTGACATTCCAACCCCGGCCGAGGGCCAACGGCGCATGCGCACCATCAAGAGTTTCGTGATGCGTGCCGGTCGCATGACCGAAGGCCAGCAGCGTGGCCTGGATCAGGGCTGGCCACGGTTTGGCCTTGAGCTGGCGGACGGCCTGCGCGATTTTGACGAGGTGTTTGCTCGACAGGCGCCACGCACGTTCGAGATTGGCTTTGGTATGGGCCACTCCACCCTGGAAATGGCCGCGGCGGCGCCTGAACAGGACTTCATCGCGGTTGAAGTGCACTCGCCGGGCGTAGGGGCGCTGCTAAGCGGACTTCTGTCACAGAATCTGAATAATGTGCGCATCTACAGTTGCGACGCGCTCGAAGTGCTGCGTGAATGCGTCCCCGATGCCAGCCTGGACCGGGTCCTGCTGTTTTTCCCTGATCCCTGGCACAAAAGCCGTCACCATAAGCGGCGCATCGTCCAGCCGGCATTTGCCGGGCTGGTGCGACAAAAACTCAAAGTCGGCGGTGTGTTACACATGGCGACCGACTGGGAAGCCTATGCGGAGCACATGCTCGAGGTCATGAGCGTTGCGCCTGGCTATCGTAACCAGTCTACGAATGGCCAGTACATCGAGCGCCCTTCGGAGCGCCCGACGACCAAGTTCGAGCGTCGCGGTGAGCGGCTTGGCCACGGCGTCTGGGATCTCAAGTTCGAGCGCATCGACTGATCGACTGAAATACGCATCACCGCTGCATCCGCTAAAGCCGCGACCAAGCGGCCCAGGGACGAACAAATAACGAAAAAATGCCAGGAAGGCACGATCCCCAATACCTCTACGAGCGCTCTGCCTGCGAGTCAGAGCCGTCATCTGCCGCGCCAGCCGCGCAGCAAGGAGCAAACAGATGTACAGAAAATTCGGAATTCTGCTGCTGGCGGCCTGTGCCAGCCAGGCCCAGGCCAAGGTCGACGACACGCAGGCCGTGCGCCTGGGTCAGGACCTGACCCCGCTGGGAGCCGAGCGTGCTGGCAACGCCGCTGGCACCATTCCTGCCTGGACCGGCGGTGTGCAACCTCCTGCAGGTTATGAAGTAGGCATGCACCATCTTGACCCTTATGCGGCGGACCCGGTGCTCTACCGAGTGGATCAGAGCAACGTTGGCCAGTACGCCGCATTGTTGCCGGAGGGGCTGCGGGCGCTGGTTGAGCGGTATCCGGACTTCCATCTGCGGGTATTCCCAACGCGCCGCAGCGCCAGCAACCCGCAGCGCATTTATGACGCTACGCGGCTGAACGCGGTCAACGCCGAACTGATCGCCAACGGCAACGGGATTCAGGGCGCGTTCGCTGGCATCCCGTTCCCCATCCCGCAGGACGGGATGGAAGTGATCTGGAACCATGTCCTGCACTACAAGGGCGACCAGACTCACTTCATCAACAATCAGGCTGTAGTCATCAATGGCAGCCCGACCTATATCAAGCGGGACCGCGAGATCTACTACGTCTACAACCGTGAAGGCATGACCCAGGCCGATCTGGACAATACCTCGCTGTATTACAAATACCGCGTCACCGCACCGGCCAAGCTCTCGGGCACTGCGCTGGTGGTTCAGGACCCGCTCGACCAGGTTCTGGCGGTGCGCAAGGCCTGGCGTTACAGCCCGGCAGACCGTCGCGTACGCCGCTTACCGTCGCTCGCCTACGATTCGCTGCAGCCCGACACCAGCGGTCTGGCCACAGCCGATGTGGTGGATTCGTTCAACGGCGCACCAGACCGCTATGAGTGGAAGCTGGTCGCCAAGCGCGAAATGCTGGTGCCGTACAACAGCTATGCGGTCCACCAGCAGGGTATTCCTTACGACGACATCGTCGGGCCGCGCACCTTGAATCCGGAGCTGCTGCGCTATGAATTGCATCGGGTCTGGGTGGTCGACGCCACGCTGCGCAAGGGCTTCAGCCATCCCTATAACAAGCGCCGGTTCTATATCGATGAGGACAGCTGGTCGATCCTGGCAGTGGATCTGTATGACGAACAGGGCGAGTTGATCGGCTTGCAGGAGAGCCACCCGATCAGTTATTACGAGCTTCCGATGTTCAACAGTACGGTCGAAACGCTCTACCACCTGCAAGACGGCAATTACTTCGTCGATGGGCTGGATAACAACGAGCCTATGTACGACTTTGGCGCCAAGCTCGGTCCGCGTGACTTCTCGCCAGCAGCGCTGCGACGTGGCGGTAACTGAATCACTGCATCGAAGCGATTTCGGCCGTCGATAGAGCCCTGACCTTTCGGCCTCGGCTCTATTGACCGTTCGAGCGACGCGACGCCCGAATGGTTCTGGCCGGCAGCGCCGGGACGCCGCCGCCGACGCGCCACATTCCGACAGGCGACATGGCCGAGCGTGGCAGCCTGCATTTTCTGCATCTCATGCCTCGGACTTCGCAGCGCCGCGACCCGCATGCCGCCAGTGTCAGGGTATGTCGCGCAACCGATGCGCCCCCTTGCGATGCGACCGCCCATCGTTTCACGAATTTCTCCTGCCGTTACGCTCTCCCTACGTAGCGACGATCTGGTCGCGCCAGTTCCAGCCTGGCTTCGCGTCCATGGCCGCACGCGCCGAACACCGGCCTGCACACGCTCGCTTGCCGAGCGTTCTCGGGCGAGCAATGCGCCTTCATCCATCCGATAAGAAACTTGCCGGTCGCCTTGGGGTGCGCGCCTGGGCGAGCCGTGGGTCCGCAAGAGAACTGTTAGATCGGGATGTATATACAATAAGGTGATTTCGACTGGGTTACATAGCTTGGCAAGCCCGGCGCGACGATAGGATGGCCTTTCCAAGGTTGACGACATTGTGCCTTACACCTATTGTATATACAACTTCATGCACAGGTGTTCGCCGTGATGCCCGTTACCCCTAACAAGAGCTTGCTATGGCGCGACGTCACAGTCTTCGACGGTGTGCAAACGCTACCGCAGCCCATGGCGGTGCTGGTCGAGGCGGGTCGTATTGCGTTCATGGCGCCGATGTCGGAGTTCGACGAAGCTCGGGCGGAGGGAGTGGTGGAAGCGGGTTGCGGTGGGGTGATGACGCCGGGACTGATCGACTGCCACAGCCATCTGGTGTACGCCGGTAACCGCGCCGACGAATTCGAGCAGCGCCTAGAAGGTGTCAGCTACGCCGAAATCGCCAAGGCGGGCGGCGGTATTCTCAGCACGGTGCGCGCTACCCGTGCCGCCAGCGAAGAACAACTGCTGGCGCAGAGCCTGCCACGGTTGCAGGCGATGCTGGCCGACGGCGTAACCACCGTGGAGATCAAGTCCGGATACGGGCTGAGCACCGCTGACGAGCTGAAAATGCTGCGTGTCGCGCGCAAACTCGGGAAGCACTTCCCGGTGCGGGTGATCACCACCTTGCTCGCCGCGCACGCCTTGCCGCCGGAATACTCGGACGACAGCGATGCCTACGTCGATCTGGTATGCAACGAGATCATCCCGGCGGCCGCGGCCGAAGGGCTGGCCGATGCAGTGGACGTGTTCTGCGAACACATCGGCTTCAGTGCGGCGCAGTGTGAGCGTGTATTTTGCGCCGCCCGGGCCCATGGCCTGCCGGTCAAGGCCCATGCCGAACAGCTCTCCAACCAGGGCGCCAGCGCGCTGACGGCCCGCTATCAGGGCTTGTCGGCGGACCATATCGAGTTCCTCGACGAGGCGGGCGTGCAAGCGATGGCCGCCGCCGGCACGGTCGCCACCTTGCTTCCCGGCGCCTATCACACCCTGCGCGAAACCCAGCTGCCGCCTGTTGCATTGCTGCGCCGGTACGGGGTGCCGATGGCGGTAGCCGGTGACGCCAACCCCGGTACGGCGCCGATCTGCTTCCCTACCCTGAACCTGAACCTGGCTTGCACGCTGTTCCGCCTGACGCCGCGCGAGGCCCTGGCCGGCATGACCGCGCATGCCGCGCAAGCGCTGGGCTCGCCCGAGCTGGGGCGTATCGCCGTTGGCGCCCCGGCCGATCTGTGTCTGTGGGACATCCGCTCGCCCGCCGAACTGGCTTATGCGGTACAACCCGGTCGCCTGCGCCAGCGTGTGTTTGGTGGCGTCGTCAGCCACGACAAAGAGGCCGTTCGCCATGCACGTTGATCGTCACTCGATGGCGTCATGGCAGGGTCGCGTCGACCCGGAAGCGGACAGTCCGCGCTGGCACCAGCGTATTCAGCCGCTCGCTGGCGACAGCCAGCCGGGCCTGGCCTTGCTCGGCTTTGCCAGCGACGAAGGGGTACGCCGCAATCATGGCCGCGTCGGCGCGGTGAATGGCCCGCAGGCGATGCGCAAGGCGCTGGCTAACCTGGCCTGGCATCGCAGCGGACCGGCCTATGATGCCGGTGACCTGGTCTGCGCCGATGGCGATCTGGACGCGGCCCAGGCTCGTCTGGGCGAGAGTGTCTGCGCATTGCTCGATGCCGGTCATCTGCCGATCGTCCTCGGTGGCGGACACGAAGTGGCATTCGGCAGCTGGCAAGGGCTCGCCGCCCATCTGGCCGGCGGCAAGCCGTCGATGGCCGCCCCACGGAAGGCCGCGCCACGCATAGGCATCATCAATTTCGATGCGCACTTCGACCTGCGCGACCCGGCCCATGTCCATTCCTCCGGTACGCCTTTCGCGCAGATCGCCGAGCAGTGCGCAGCCCGTGATTGGCCATTCGTCTACGCCTGCCTGGGCGTCAGCCGTGCGAGCAATACCCGGGCGTTGTTTCAGCGCGCCGCCGAGTGGCAGGTGCTGGTGCGCGAGGACCGCGAGATTAGCGAGGCGAGCCTGGAGGCCCTGGGCGCCGACCTAGATCGCTTCATCGCCGACTGCGATGCCGTATATCTGACCATCGACATCGACGTGTTCCCTGCCTGCGAGGCGCCCGGCGTCAGTGCGCCGGCCGCTCGCGGGGTTTCCCTGGCGCTGCTCGAACCCTTGCTCGAACGCATTCTAGACAGCGGCAAGCTGCGTCTGGCCGACCTCGCCGAGCTCAACCCGGAGCATGACATCGACTACCGCACCGCGCGGCTGGCGGCGCGCTTGATTCACCTGCTGTCCCTGACCGGCTGAGCCACTCAGCCATTTCTCTGACAAAAACAACTACAGAGGAACGCACCGATGATG
>NZ_AGSX01000041.1 GCF_000235745.1 Stutzerimonas stutzeri SDM-LAC
GCGTGCTAGTGATCGCCTTCGATCAGGCAACCAAGCATTACTTCGAGGCCAACTTCAGCCTGTACCAGAAGGTCGAGGTCATTCCGGATTATTTCGCCTGGACGCTCGCCTACAACACAGGTGCGGCTTTCAGCTTTCTGGCCGATCATTCCGGCTGGCAGCGCTGGCTGTTCGCGGCGATTGCCATTGGCGTCAGTGCGGTGCTGGTCGTATGGATGAAACGGTTGAAGCAGCATGAGACCTGGCTGGCGATCGCTTTGGCGTTGGTGCTGGGCGGTGCCCTCGGCAATCTCTACGATCGCGTGGTGCTTGGCCATGTCGTCGATTTCATCCTGGTGCATTGGCAGAACCGCTGGTATTTCCCGGCGTTCAACATTGCTGACAGCGCCATCACTATCGGCGCCGTGATGCTGGCGCTGGACATGTTCCGTAGCAGTAAAACGGGAGAAACAGTAAATGACTGAACAACGCATCGGGCAGGACATGCAGGTGACTCTGCATTTCGCACTCAGTATGGAAAACGGCGAACAGGTCGACACGACTTTCGATAAACAGCCGGCTACTTTTAAAGTGGGCGACGGTAACTTGCTCCCAGGCTTCGAGCAGCAGTTGTTCGGACTCAAGGCCGGCGACAAGCGCACCTTCCAGATCGCGCCGGAACAGGGCTTTGGCCAGCACAACCAGCAGAACGTGCAAACCATGCCGCGCGACCAATTTGAAGGCATGGAGTTGTCAGAAGGGCTGTTGGTGATCTTCAACGATGCTGCCAAGTCGGAGCTGCCTGGGGTGGTCAAGGCTTTCGATGATCGTCAGGTTACCGTTGACTTCAACCATCCGCTGGCAGGCAAGGCCCTGACGTTCGAAGTGGAGATATTCGAGGTAAAACCGGTCTGAGGGCGGCTCACATAAGTAAGCTGCTTGTTGTTGGAGTCAGATCGTAGGGTGGATCACGCTTCACCGATCCACCGCGGGCCGCACTAGTGTATACAAGCGCCATCCATGCTACGGGTTGCCAGATCGCTTCATCAATGTAGGCGGCCGGTACTCTTCACACCTTTTCCCGCCCTGAGCGTCGAGAACCCATATGCAAATCAAACTCGCCAATCCGCGTGGCTTCTGTGCCGGTGTCGACCGGGCCATCGAGATCGTCAACCGTGCGCTTGAGGTGTTTGGACCGCCGATCTACGTGCGGCACGAAGTCGTGCACAACAAGTTCGTAGTAGAGGATCTGCGCGAGCGCGGTGCGATTTTCGTGGATGAGCTGGATCAGGTGCCGGATGGCTTTATCGTGATTTTCAGTGCCCACGGCGTGTCCCAGGCCGTGAAGATGGAGGCTGACAAGCGTGGGTTGAAGGTATTTGACGCCACGTGCCCGCTGGTGACCAAGGTGCATCTCGAAGTCACCAAATACAGCCGCGAAGGCCGCGAATGCATCCTGATCGGACATGAAGGTCATCCGGAGGTCGAAGGCACCATGGGCCAATACGATACTGCCAACGGCGGCTCCATTTATCTGGTTGAAGATGAGGAAGACGTCGCCAAGCTGCAGGTACGTAATCCCGAATCACTGGCCTTCGTTACTCAGACCACTCTTTCGATGGATGACACCAGCCGCGTAATCGATGCACTGCGCACACGCTTTCCGAGCATCGGCGGCCCTCGCAAGGATGACATCTGCTACGCCACCCAAAACCGTCAGGATGCGGTCAAGCAACTGGCCGGTGAGTGCGATGTAGTGCTGGTGGTCGGCAGCCCCAACAGCTCCAACTCCAACCGCCTGCGCGAACTGGCCGAGCGCATGGATACGCCGGCTTATTTGATCGATGGTGCGGAAGACCTCAAGCGTGAGTGGTTCGAAAACATCGAGCGAATCGGCATCACCGCCGGCGCTTCAGCGCCTGAGGTGCTGGTGCGCGGGGTGATTGATCAGCTCCGCGAGTGGGGTGCGAAAGGAATGGATGAGCTCGATGGTCGGCCCGAGAACGTGACGTTCTCGATGCCGAAGGAGTTGCGGTTGAGGGAGCTTTGAGAGCTCCCTTTGATTTCGTCTGTTTTTAACGTCTCCAGCACTGTGCTAGTGTCGCTCCGGCTTTCTGCCCCTTTGCTCCGGTATGAGCAAGCGTGAGCGTGCCGCAACTATCATTTGCCATGGCGTTCTTTGGCACTGCCTGTAGCGTGTAGGCGCTGGCGGTTGGGGTTGCTGGAAATCCCAAGGTATAGAACTTCGTCGCTCCGTCCTTTGGTGCTTCCGTGAAGGGTAGCGCTGGGGCTGCGTTAGCAGGGTTCGCGTCGGCTGCCGTCAGATATCTGCCGTTCGCCGTATAGTGACGCTCCATGAATTGCGCCAATTCCATCAAGGCAGCTTGTGCGTCTGCGCGGCGCGCCTTGCGTACATGCTCCTGATAAGACGGGTACGCAATGGCAGCGAGGATGCTGATGATCGCCGCGACAATCATTACTTCAATCAACGTGAAACCGGCGCTGGATGGGCTCTTACATTGCATCATTCGCTTCTTCATCAATTCCCTCCTGCCTCCCGCCAAGAATGGCGACCAAAACGTTGCGATCCTGCAACGGGTATGCACTGAGGTGCCGCTCCTGCGGAACCGGCAAAGCATAGCAACTTGAGCAGCGGCGTGACGCCTTTGCTCACTCCGTCGTCAGTGTCTGATATGCCGGACCATGGAGCATTCCCATCATCCCCAATCGTAGTCGTGTCCCCATCATCCGGGGCCCCATCGCGATCAGTATCGAAGTACACATAGTTTAACCGTGAGCCGCTGGATAGATTCATTGCCATGATGAAACTCGTACCGCCGAACTCACAAGGATTGGCGGAAGGCGTCATGGTCGTGAAAATTACGCGGTCGGTTCGAAGCGTGGGCTTGGCGATAACCCGCTCTCCCTTGGCTCCAGTGTTTCCCGTACCCTCAATCCAGCCGAGGTCTATATACCAGCCTGCTTGAGTGGTGAGCGCATTGTCGGTTATTGCTCGTGCGTTGAGCCCGCTCTCCAGTGTGGCCTCCCTAATAACCGTTTGCTTTAGTAAGGTGGCACGCCCGTCAATAGCCTGGCCGCGGTCGATGATGCCGTAGAACGTATCGACAGGTGGAGATTCTGGAATCTCATTATCGCCGTCGCGATAAAAACTGCCGGTTCCGAAGAAGATCATGTGCTCGCCCTTATCATTAAAGGCCGACGAAAGCGGAGCTGTGATGGCCTGGCGAGTGGTGCCAATTTTGGCAACGAACAGAGGGCTGTCGCCAAGGCTGTCTGGAATGTCCCAGTTGGATGGGTTACTGCCGGTCAGGTCTATCCGCCATACGTTGCCCAATGTATCGGCCACGTAGACTCTATCTGCAACCTGGTTGTAGTCGGTATCCGAGGCCAGAGGCGAGCCGAGGTTACCGGTAGTTGGTAGCTCGATCTCCTGAATGATGCTGCCGTCTGCTGCATCGAGTATCCATACCTTACCGTCTTCCGGCGCCGTATCGTGGTAGCCGCTGCTTACAATTACGCCGAATTTTTCGTTGGGTAGAGCGACCAGTGAAGGTTGGCCGATAGTGTAGCCCATGTCTGGATGGCTGAATTCCCACATGACGCTGTTACTGTTCATGTTGGCCGGATTGGTAACATCGAGAGCAAAAACGCTGTTGCCACCTGCACCAGTGGTTCCTACTACCATGGTCTTCCATGAACCTCCGATCCACACATCCGAGATCCGCGGCGTACCGTCGACGTAATAGCGATGTGAGTAGGCCGGGTCGGTCAGGTTTATCAGGTTGCTAAAAACACTATTTGGTACATAGGCAAAGAGTTCACTACCTCCATTACTGGCGGCCGTATCGCTAACTTGAGCATCGAAGCCGTGTAGCATGCCGTCGTTAGCGCCTACGATCACCGTAGGCGTACGATTTTGGTAGCTGCTACTGGCGCGGAAAGCGGTGTACGCCTTGCCTACGGCACCGTTAGTTCCCCAGCTCAAGCGCGAATAACCGAAATCTTGATGATGGATGTACTGAGGATCAGAGTTAACAATATCGCCCAATCGGCTGCCGCGCTGACGGAAGGGTCTGGTGCGGTTATCAGAGGTGATCTCGTTGGTGCGATCGCCACGTAGATAGGCTAAGCGGCGCTGGGCTTCATCCGTTGTCGCTTCTAGCGGTAGCTGCAGCAAAGATCGCTGAGTGTCGTCCAAGCCGTTCCAATCAAAGTTGACGCCGTTCGTTGCGACTGATTCTCCTGAGATGCCCGCAGTGGTAGCAGGACGGACCGTAAAGATCGTTCGCGAATCGACCGAACTAAGACTGTCGAGCTTCTGGGCAGCACTCCAAGCGGTATCGGATGCTACGACGCCATTATCGTCGACGCGCCGCGCGAGTAGATCTCCGCTCCAGAAGCGGCTATCCAGGCGTGACTGGAATAGCGCAGTGTCGGTTTCGAGTCGAGTCGAGTTGGTGGCGAGGGACGCTGTGGTGCTTTCCACTTCGTTGGCGATCTGTGCAAAGGCCTTCCGCAAGCTTTGCACCATATTGGCTGCATCGCTAGCGACAAAAAAGTTATCGGGGCGAGGGTAGCCAGTTGCTAGCATATCTGTGTTAGTGCGCCACCATTCGGTTTCTAGCGCAGTTGTTCGCTCATACGGATCGCCAAAATTTTTTGGGACTTTAAAGCCGCCGTACTTAGCTGCTAGCCAGTACTGATTCCCGCTTCTCCCTGCTAGGCTCTGCCCCTCCCGTACGTCAACCCAATAAGTAGATACACTCTGCCGGCCCTTATGGTCTGCGCGTAGGTCCTTAGTGTTTGCATCGTAGGCAAGACCAGCGATATATGCAGAGCTGCGGCGGCCGCTATTGAAAGGAGTTGCGATGCTTATACCTTCTAGTTCCGCAACTTTCTGAGTTGCCGTCACAACGTTGATAGTAGTGTCATCGCGTACCTCCGCCGGTACCGAGGGCTCATCCGTTGATACTGAGTTTCCTGGTAGGTTTTTATCGCGGTGCGTATTGGTATCTCCTATACCTAAGATTACATTTTTTTGACAAGCATATTGAATGGGGTCGTTCCAATTTGTAATGACAGGAAATCCGTCATGCCAGCGGTCAAGAGTGTCGGCGTTTGGGCTTGAATTATGAGAAGGGGTGGGGGTGCTGTATGTGCTGACATTGGCCTGGTTTTTGAAGTAGCGAAGCGCGGTATAGTAAAGCTCGCTAACGGGGTCGTGGGATTTGAAGTTATTAGTGTTCAACTCGCCGAACTTATTTAAATAGTTCATTACCCCGCTATTGCTTATGGGTCGCCCCAGGCTGGATGTAACTCCGTCCGGGTTGATTTCCATTACGCCTGTGCTTGCGTTCCATTCAGGAGCCGTAGCGCCAGGAGCGATAAACTTCTGTTGAGCTCGCAGTACCCCTCCGTCCCTGAGCATGCTTCCATCATTCAAATAACCGAAAACGCTATATCTTAAATCTCCCGAGTATTGTTGAAGAAGCCCGGTCGGTTTGTAGTTGCCGCTCGGGTAGAGTTCGCAATTAGGCTCGAGTCCTTTGATGGGATCACAAACCTTTACTCGAATTTTTACTCGGTAAACACTTTTCGTTTGGTTGGATGAGGTGAAAGCTGCTTTTAGTCGGTTATCCTCCCATTGCAGATTGTTATCCGGTTCATAGTTAGTCCATTCGGCTGTCTTCTCGCCGGTAGATCCGCCTCCGCCGATACCGTCTTTCCAATTGGAAAATAGCATGTCATGGCCTTGGCCCTGAAGGCGAATATAGAAGTTTGCCCAGCTGCTACTGGCGGGAGTTGCACCAGCTATGTCGGCTTGGCTAATTAGGCCCTGAGGGTTTGTGTCGGTGTGCTCTATCCTGTTGCCTGCGCTGTTTTGGCCATCATGACGCGCTTTTTGAAGAACAGTTTGGGTGGCGGTATCAAGATAGCGGTGCCCGCCAGTTAGCGCGCTTCGGAACGGATCAATAGTAGGCGTGGCGGCCCAGTTTAGAAAATTTCCGCTCCATTGTTTGCTTCCGGAACATATATGACTGGTTGCGGCACTGCTAGGCTCGAACCAATGATTAACTTGGTCGTAGATATAACATTTATTTGAGTTAAAGTAGCCAATATAGCTATTTTGAGGGCTATAGCTTCCGGTGTTTGCAACTGAGAGGACGGTGGGCCATTCGACCGATGGAACCAGAGCCAAGTTTCCAGGCACGCTGCCGCCACCAAGCAACAATGGACTCTGCGATATGTCGGCATAGCCGGGAGAGGCTGCTGTTGCAATACAAAGTGAGAGCACAAAACTGATAGCGCTTTTCAGTTTTCTCAACGGGTAGTAGTGGGGTTTCATCAATTAATAACTCCGAAGGCAGCAGGTCGGCAGATTATTTTATTGCTCAACCAGAAAGGTGGAGCGGAGTTTTACTTGGGCGCTAGGCGTGGCGTTACTATTCGTGCTGCGCCCGTAGCCGGAAGCTTCGATACGCACTAGGGCGCCTTCATCATCAATTGGCGCGCCAGCCTCTGTGCTGGTTCTCAGTTTCGCCAAAAGGGTAATCGTATACTCTGGGTCCTTGCTCGCGCCGGGGAAGTTTGAATATGCACCGGAAATATTTGCGGTTTCTAACGCGCCGAGCGTCCCCGCTTTGAAGCGGCTAGTAACTTCGGCCTCGCCTTTTCGTAGTGATGCTTCCGACGCTTGCAGCGCCAAACTACTGTCGCGCATGTTGCCGGACATGTTCTCTTGTAACGAAGTTCCACGCATGCTGGCTAGTCCGATCACAGTAAGCAACAAAAGCATGATCAGCGCTATTACCAAAACTGCTCCGTTTTGGTGATGAAAGTTGGTTTGTCTCATGCCGGCTATCCTCATTGCAGGCGATTCCGAACGCCAAGCGTGCTGGTAAAGACCTGGCCGAGCCTCCTCTGGCTAATATTAACGTTGGTCCCATTGAACAAAAGCGTCTGAGTAGCGCTGACAACATTCTGATCAGCCCCAACAGCAAGTGCCTGGATACGTACGCTGCCTACGTCACTCCATTCTGATAGATTCATATCTTTCGCTACTTTATATTCAGTTACTTGCCGTTTTGCGTCGGTCAGGCCATAGGTGATCTGAATATTTTCTATGCCTTCAACCAGCTCCATGTTAACTGGAATGCCACTATTGAATGTCACTCTGCGCAGTGATGGCCGGTTGTTGGCTCCGGTTCCGATGTAGTACAGCGCCGACTGCAGCGACAGTATTTCCATACTGTTGCCATAAGCGTGGCTGAAGTTGTAATGGCCCGGGTTCTTATTGCCAGGCGTGCCTTGATTTTGTCGGGTGAGTGAGTTTGCGTTTTTATTATTAGACGTCTGGAAAACATCGCATCCCAGAGCGTCAGCAACAATCACGATGCTATTGTTGGGAATAGAACTAGCGTTATTGACACTAATAGTGTTCGAGTTGGCGGGGGTGGCGCCTGTTGCGGTAGCCCCAGAGGCCTGCGCTGCATGCTTGACTAGGATCATATCGGTCCCGGGTGTGCGGTTAGCTATGCCTGTAATTTTGGCAGCAGGTGCAGGAGTGACGTTTTCATCCCAACCCATGATGGCGACATTTAGGTCGAATAGCTCGCTGGAATAGGCGGGAGACGCTTCGTCAAGAAGGTTGTTAGGGGGTCCCAAACAATCTCCCTTATAACCAGCGTTACGAATATCATTGGCCATAAACTCCAAAGCGAAGCGCCCGCTTTCCTGAACGCGAGAGAGCGCGACGTTAGTGCTATATGTTTGCTTACTGCTGAGGAATATCTGTATGACCCCAAGCATGAGCAGCAGGCTCAAGGCCATCGCGACCATCAACTCAACAAGCGAAAGGCCGTGTTGGTGTCGCAGGGATGTCTGGGTCATATTTCGGTCCGATAAGCGAAGGTTTCGCTGTGGTTGTTGTTGTCGCCGTTGGCTTTTATTTGGCCTCGTGAATCATTCCAGCGAATCGATATGGTGATCAGGGTGTTATTTTTCTCAACTTTTCCGGTGCCGTCGGGCAACGTCAGAGCTAGCTGATTCAGCCATTCAGCTACATCCTTTTCTGCCGTAGTGCCTGTCACATCGTTATTAGACGAAGACGTCGGAAAGTCTGTCAGGTAGGCGTTGGTCAATGCCTCGAGGCGGTTCGCACGCATGCGATCAGCCAGATCGCCAGCAAGTAATGTCGCCTGAGAGCGGTAATAGGCGCTGTGGTTGCTTTGGATGCTGGTGGCTTGGAGGCCGGCGAGCCCTAAGAGTCCAATGGCTAGTACCATCATGGCGATTAGCACTTCGATCAGGGTCGCGCCGGCTTCTTTGTTATAGGGTCGCTGCGGCATCATGGACATCCTGTCTTGTTGGTGGTCGCGCTTCCGGTCAAGGAGACGCCAATCGTGTACTTGGCTCCGCTAGTGCAGCTCGATGAAGTGGTAACAAAGCTGGCAAGCGCATCGACCATCCCGCTGCTATGGAACACCACTCCAGTATTCGGCCCGGTTAGCGCCATACCTGCTACAGGATCCCAGACCTTGACTACGTCGCCCCCTACCTCCCTGACGAGCCAGCCCGCCGCCCAGTTCGTTCCATTGGCGCACACGTTCTGATTTTCCGTTCTACAAATGACCACGTCTTTGCGGCGCTTCACAGCCTCAGATCTCGCAAGCTGAATAGCTCCGAGCATTTCGTGATGCAGTGATGTTGTCCGGTTGCTCTGGATTACTGATGTAAAAGAAGGAGCGGCGATCGCGATCAATATCGCCAGAATTGCGATGGTTACCATCAACTCGATCAGGGTGAAGCCACGATAATTCGGCATGATTACTCTTCTAGCGTTGCGACCAGTAAATCATCCCAGCTTACCGACTGCCTACGCATTCAAATGGGATATTCGGTCGCTTTCAGGGGGTATACGGTTCGCTAGCTACAGGCGCTATTGTCCTCCGGTGCTCGAGTTCTCAGGCGTCCTGTGACGTTGATCACAAGTTGTTGTATGGCTTCGCTGCCACTGCACAGGGTGAAGGTGCCGTTCAAGCTATTGGTCGTTCCGTTAGCCTTGAACGACATGAACGTCCTGCTGCGAAAGTTGCTCCAATTCCACCGATAACGATTCGGAAGCGTCACGACGCGATGGAGCCGCTCGCCTGCGTCAAATTCCCCGTTTCGATTCGGGTCGCTGAAAATCAAAATGCCGTTTTCCCAATTGGCTGATACTTCGCAGCTATTGCCGCCCGCACAAAGGCTGATGGGCTCGCGCCGATTGATGGCCAGGCCACGAGCATGGTTGAGGCTAGTGAGCAAATCGTGGGTTGTGGTTGTTTGCTGGTTGCGCTCGATAAGGGAGCTGAAGCTGGGCACGGCGATGCCCAGCAGAGTGCCGAGCGCTGCAATCGTGATAAGTAATTCGATGAGCGTGAATGCCTTAGCGGTAGGGTTCATGGTGCGCTTCCTTTTGCACGTATGATTCGGTCTTCCAGACCGACCGTTGTTTTAACTTCGTATGGTTAAAAGTCAAGGCATGAGCTGTGAACAGGCTGATCCAGTGGAGATAAGTGTGGCTGACGTATCAATAGTGATAGGCGGTGGAGTTATTGGTTTGCTTTCAACCTACCTGCTGGCGAATGCAGGCCGAAGCGTGGTTTTGCTTGAATCGGGCGAAACGGGTACCGAAGCCTCCTGGGCGGGCGGGGGCATTGTTTCTCCCCTCTATCCCTGGCGATACAGCCCTGCGATAACGGCGCTAGCGCATTGGTCGCAAAACTATTACCCGGAACTCGGCGAAACGTTGAGGCAGCAGAGTGGGATCGATTCGGAGGTTTACGAGACGGGGCTTTACTGGCTGAACCTTGAAGATGAAGAGCAGGCTCTAGCTTGGGCAGAACGCCAGGGACGAACACTGCACCGTGTCAACATGAGTGAGGTGCACGCTGCGGTACCTGCGCTTAGCCGCGGCTTTACCAAGGCGATCTATATGCCGGGCGTCGCCAATGTGCGTAACCCGCGGCTATTACAAGCGTTGCGTGCTGCGTTGGTGAAGATGCCGAACGTCGAGATTATCGAACATTGCGCGGTCAGCGGTTTCGCTCGTGATGGCGCACGAATCGTTGGCGTGCAAACGACGCAAGGCGAGATGCTTGCCGAGCAGGTCGTTCTGGCCGCTGGTGCCTGGAGCGGCAACCTGCTCGCAACGCTGGGACTGGAGCTGCCGGTCAAACCCATGAAGGGGCAGATGATCCTATTCAAGTGCGCCGAGGACTTCTTGCCGAGCATGGTGTTGGCCAAGCGGCGCTATGCGATTCCGCGGCGTGATGGCCACATACTTGTAGGTAGCACGCTGGAGGATGTCGGGTTCGACAAGACACCGACCGAAGATGCGCTGGAAAGCCTCAGGGCGACGGCCATCAATCTGCTTCCTGGATTGGCTGATGCCAGGGTGGTCAAGCATTGGGCTGGGCTGCGTCCTGCTTCGCCGGACGGCATTCCTTATATAGGCCCCGTGCCCGGGCATGATGGGCTTTGGCTCAACTGCGGGCATTTCCGAAACGGGCTGGTGCTGGCACCTGCTTCGTGTCAGCTGCTAGCCGATCTGATGCTGGATCGCTCACCTTGCGTCGATCCCGAGCCGTACTCCCCTGCCGGTCGGCTCTGATACTCAGGAAGGGCTGGTGCGCACCACGCGTGCCAGCCCTGCGACTAGCTGGGTTTCGATGTTCAAGTGAGGCGTTTCGTTGACTGCTCATTACCGATATCGAAATATTAACCAGCCGCGTATAAGGCATCAGCCGCGGACTGCGCATTCCACCTAATCTATTGTCGAGCGTGAAGAGCGCTCGCTCTTACGATGAGGTCACTGGCCGCTTGGCAGGCCAGTACGAAGTAATTCAACACTCAGTAGGGTGCTGCCGCACTATTCGACGGTGTTTGGTGTGGCAAAGCGCTGTGCAGCTCTTCGGGTGTTCCGGTTTTGCTGTTAAATTACCCGGCTTTGTGGCGCAGAGCCTTGTCGCGCCGATCTCTACACTCATGAGGTTGTGTGTGGCCAAGAAAACCACATCCCTTTCCGGCCTTGGCGGTCTGGTTTTTTCCACCGATGCGGGGAGGCACTGCCCGGAATGCAGTCAGCCGCTGGACGCCTGCGTCTGCAAGCAAGCGCTGATTCCCGAGGGTGATGGCATCGCTCGTGTGCGACGGGAGAGCAAAGGTCGCGGCGGCAAGACGGTTACCACTATCACCGGCGTGCCGCTGCCTGAAGCGGCGCTCAAGGAGTTGGCCTCCGCGCTTAAACGTCGCTGCGGTACGGGTGGCGCACTCAAGGATGGCGTGATCGAGATCCAGGGTGACCATGTTCAATTGCTCATCGACGAACTGGTCAAGCGCGGATTCGAGGCCAAGAAATCGGGCGGATGAACGCCTGACCTGATTCAATCAGTCGCGTGCGCTTATTTCCGGGCGCGCCGGCTGTCCAAGCCGGACAGCCCTGCTGTCGCGCTAAGCTCGACAGACTCATCCCTATCCTCAGGAGGCCTAGATGCCCGTACGACGCACACGTAAAGATGACGGCAGTCAGTGGACCGCAGCGGATAGCCGTAGTGTCTATGGCATTCGCCACTGGGGTGCCGGCTATTTTTCGATCAGTGACGACGGTCATGTCGAGGTGCGCCCGCAGGGACCCAATGGCGCTGCCGTTGAATTTACCGCGCTGATCGAGCAGCTGCGCGATGCCGGGCTGACGTTGCCGTTGCTGGTGCGCTTCCCGGGCATTCTGCAGGACCGAGTGCGTCATTTGACCGGTGCGTTCGATGCGAATATCGAGCGCCTCGAATACCAGAGCAAATACACCGCGCTGTACCCGATCAAGGTCAACCAGCAGGAAGCGGTGATCGAGAACATCATCGCCACGCAGAATGTTTCGATCGGTCTGGAAGCCGGTTCGAAACCCGAGCTGATGGCGGTGCTGGCGCTGGCGCCGAAGGGCGGCACCATCGTCTGCAACGGCTACAAGGATCGCGAATTCATCCGCCTGGCGCTGATGGGGCAGAAGCTCGGCCACAACGTCTTCATCGTCATCGAAAAGATGTCCGAAGTGGGCATGGTCATCGAGGAAGCGGCGGAGCTGAAGATCATCCCGCAGGTTGGCTTGCGCGTGCGCTTGTCCTCATTGGCTTCGAGCAAGTGGGCCGACACCGGTGGGGAAAAGTCCAAGTTCGGCCTGTCCGCTGCGCAGCTGCTCACCGTCATCGAGCGTTTCCGCGCGGCGGGCGTCGAGCAGGGCGTGCGGCTGCTGCACTTCCACATGGGCTCGCAGATTGCCAATCTGGCGGACTACCGTGACGGCTTCCGTGAAGCCATTCGTTATTACGCCGAACTGCGCGCGCTCGGGTTGCCGGTCGACCATATCGATGTGGGCGGCGGCCTCGGCGTCGACTACGACGGCACCCATTCGCGCAATGCCAGCTCGATCAACTACGACATCGATGAGTACGCCGGCACGGTGGTCGGGATGCTCAAGGAATTCTGCGATCGGCAGGAACTGCCGCACCCGCACATCTTCTCCGAAAGCGGCCGGGCCATGACCGCGCATCACGCCGTGCTGGTGATGCAGGTGACGGACTTCGAGCGCCACAACGACGAAGCGCCGACCATCGAGAACTACGACGAGCTGCCAGAAATCGTCCAGGCATTGGCCGATCTGCTCGGTCCAACCGATCCCGAAATGGTCACCGAGACCTACTGGCGCGCGACGCACTACATGAGCGAGGCGGCGGCGCAGTATGCCTCTGGCAAGTTGTCACTGGCGCAGAAGGCGTTGGCCGAACAGAGCTACTTCGCCATTTGCCGCCGCCTGTACAACCAGCTCAAGGCGCGTCAGCGCTCGCATCGTGCGGTGCTCGATGAGTTGAATGACAAGCTGGCCGACAAGTACATCTGCAACTTCTCGGTGTTCCAGAGCCTGCCGGACACCTGGGCGATCGACCAGATCCTGCCGATCGTGCCGTTGCAGCGCCTGAGTGAGGAGCCGGTGCGCCGCGCTGTGTTGCAAGACCTGACCTGCGACTCCGACGGCAAGATCAAGCATTACGTCGACGAGCAAAGCATCGAGAACAGCATGCCGGTGCATGAAATCCAGGCGGGAGAGGAGTACTTCCTCGGTGTGTTCCTGGTAGGCGCCTACCAGGAAATTCTCGGCGACATGCACAACCTGTTTGGCGACACCGATTCGGTCAACGTCTATCAGCGCGAGGATGGCAGTTTCTATCACGCCGGTATCGAGACCCACGACACCATCGAAGACATGCTGCGCTACGTGCACCTCTCGCCCGAGGAGCTGATGACCTACTACCGCGACAAGGTCTCCAGCGCGCGGCTCAGTGCCAAGGAGCGCACCCAGTACATCGATGCGTTACGTCTGGGGCTGACGCGTTCGTCTTACCTCACGCCTTGAGCAGGGCGAACGTCGATCAGGTGCAAGTCGTTGATACCTGATCGCAGGCCTGTCAGCCAATGGCAGAAGTGCGAGTGGGAGCGGTCTTGACCGCGAATGGGGCTGCGCCAGAGCCCGGTTTGTTTCGCGGTCGAGACCGCTCCCACAGGCAGCGCAATGGTGTTCAAACCTTGCGCACGAACTCCGACTTCAGCTTCATCGCACCGATGCCGTCGATCTTGCAGTCGATGTCGTGATCGCCGTCGACCAGGCGGATGTTCTTGACCTTGGTGCCGACCTTCACCACCAGCGATGAACCCTTGACCTTGAGGTCCTTGATCACGGTGATCGTGTCGCCGTCCTGCAGGGTATTGCCGACTGAATCCCTAATCACCTTTTCGTCGTCACCAGACGGTTCTGCCGCGCTGGCCGACCATTCGTGGGCGCACTCCGGGCAGACCAGCATCTGGCCGTCTTCATAGGTGTATTCGGAATTGCATTGGGGGCAGGCTGGCAAAGCGCTCACGGCGGATCCTCGGTGGCGGTGCGAAAAGCCGCGAATTATATAAGGTTTTATCGGCTCGCGGAGAGTGCGCCAAGTGGAGGAGGCGTGGCGGACTGGGCGGAGATGCACCATCTCCCCGCCTGAGTGGCGGCGGAGAGGAGGTTGGCAGCTCAGTAATCGTCCTTGATTGCGCGGTAACGCTCGTCCAGCTCCCGGCGAATCTGCCGGCGCTGCTGGGCCTGGGCGAAGCGACGCTTCTGGTCGGGTGTTTTCGGCTCCAGTGGCGGCACCGTAGTAGGGCGACCGTCCTCACCAACTGCCACCATCGTGAAGAAGCAGCTATTGGTATGCCGAACCGTTTTCTGCCGGATGTCTTCGGTGACGACCTTGATACCGATCTCCATCGAGGTGTTGCCGACATAGTTGACCGAGGCGAGAAAGGTCACCAGCTCGCCAACGTGCACCGGTTGGCGAAAATTCACCTGGTCGACCGACAGCGTTACAACGTACTGCCCGGCATAGCGGCTGGCGCAGGCATAGGCCACTTCATCCAGATATTTCAGCAGCGTGCCGCCATGTACGTTGCCCGAAAAGTTCGCCTTGTCCGGGGTCATCAGTACGGTCATGGTCAGTTCGGCATGTCCATCAAGCATGGTGCGCGGCTCGTGCTGGCAAAAAGGGCTGCTACTTTAGTCGAATGCGAGACGGTTGTGGCGCGGAAATCTGTATCGCCATCCGTTTTTTTTCGGCTGGTCAATGCGGCAATAGCGCGCAGGTTGTCGTTGCCACATCGCCTGCCCAGTCAATCTGAACTGAAAGGGTCGCGCTGGCCGAAGCCGCTGCGCGCTGCGTAGCAGATGAATCGTGCGAACCGGTGCTCGAGCCTAATGGCGCACCGCCGTGGTATGAGGCTTTATTGACCTGCGCCAGTATCGCAGCTGGTGTTCTCCCTATAGTCCGATGGCTGCCATACACACCTAACCCGTCAGCGTTGGACTTGCCATGCATTTATTCTGCTTGCTTCTGCTCAGTTGCCTCGTTTCGTTCGCTCACGCCAGCGAAGAGACGATGGAGCGCTTTCAGTACCTAATGGAAGATACGGCACGGCGGCAGCAGGCGTATGCGGCAGGCCAAGAGCGCGCGCTGTTCTGTGGCTATTGCCATGGCGAAACCGGCAATAGCAAACGCCCGCATATTCCCAATCTGGCGTCGCAGAATCCGATCTACCTGTTCCATTCGTTCGAAAAGTTCGCCAGGGGCGAGCGTGTCGATTTCGTGATGTCGAAACTGGCAAAAAACCTGACCCTCGAAGATCAGGTCAACATCGCCGTCTACTTCAGTCAGCAGAAGGTCGAGCCTGCTGCCGCGGCGTCGGACGCGGCGCTGGTTCAGCGTGGCGAAACGCTGTTTCAGCGCACCTGTACGTCCTGCCATGGCATTCATGCGCAAGGCAAAGAGACCATGCCGCGACTGGCGGGCCAGCCGGGTGAGTACATACGCAAAGCGCTGGGTCGATTCCGCAGCAATGACCCGAGCCGAGCCGGTTCAGTCATGATCGGTGTCGCTGGGCAGCTGTCCGAGACCGACATCGAGGCACTCGCCGCTTATCTGACGCAGCTGCAGTTGAGTGAGCAGGAGGAGCAGCAGGCCAGCACGCAGCTGCTTGGACTGAGCGCGCACTAGGCCCGTTCGCAACGCCAGCGTCGACATCTCGCGGCGACGGACCTGCCGCTCGCCGCGTCGAGAGACTGGTGTGTCGCGCTTCCCTATCCGCTGGTTCAATAGCGCTTGTACGGCTGGCGTTTGCCAACGAGGACGACATTGTCGGAAACATCGCGCGGTCATTATCGGCTTGGTTGAGAGCCGCCCGACATTGCGGCTGAACGCTCAGTTCGATGCAGAGGCTATGTCATTTGGCGGCGAAACGGGTCATCGCCGAAACCGACGGTTAGGCGCTGCGAACCGGCTCAATCGTACTCCGACGGCTCATGCTCACCGAGCAAGCGACGCTGCCTCGGTGTGGCAGCGGCAATGACTTCCGGATTGAAACGCCACTGCAGATAGGGCGCGAACTTCTGCGCCACCATCCTTCGGCCGTAATGCACCTGCAGCAGATAGCGGCTGCGGTCGGTCGTGCGATTGCGGCTCCCCGCGTGCCAGAGATCGCTGCGAAACAGCAGCACGTCACCGGCTTCGCAGAGCACCGGTTGTGGTTCGCCGCCGTGCCAGTGGGTTTCTCCCGGGCGTGGTTTGCGACCGGCCCGGTGGCTGCCGGGTATCACCAGGGTAGGGCAGAGGTCGGCATCGATCCGATCAAGATAGAGGTGTGCCGTGCAGACTTGCATCGGCAGGTCGAAATCCGGGTCTTGCGCAAGGTGCTCGGGCAGCTCCACAGCGAGGTAATCGGCATGCAGTTCACCACCGACAAAGCCCGGATGGCTGCGCCAGGCGGTCTGGCCGATGACATGACAATCGTCGCCCAGGGCCGCCTCGGCCAGATCGATCACCCCGGGCAGATCGAGGAACGGCAACCAGAACGGACTGCGGTTGAACACGCATGTGTAGTGGTCATCGACCAGGCCGCGATAGTCCCAGTGGAGTGGTTCGAGGTTATCGATGGCTTGGCGAAGCGCCTTGAGCGCCTGGCCATCCACCACGGCCGGCAGCAGCACGAAGCCGTCGGTATGGAGCGCTTCTAGCGCGGCAGCGGTGGTTGGCATAGGCGGTTCCGTCGATAATCCCTCAACGGTTGGGCCCGTAGAGTACCGAGAGGTTCGAGTCCGGCGGGCGGATGAGCCACCCCAAGGCACCAACCGCAAACGTGCGTGCAGGAAGGCCATCTTTGCCGTAGGACCAGCTCTGCCTACAGCCGTTGCCGCAGCTGGCCACCTTTGCATAAAAAAGCGGAACAGCCGCACCGGTTTGTGGCCGGCCGCCGTTCCGCAGCATATTTGAAGGACTGACGCACGGCTTGTGGCCAAGCGAGGTTTTCACTCGCAAGCGAAAACCGGAACAGCCTAGCCCGCGAACCTTTCATCGAGCTGTCGAGGCAGGCGGCGCTGACATGCGACAAAATC
Source organism: Stutzerimonas stutzeri SDM-LAC (assembly GCF_000235745.1). Taxonomy (GTDB): domain Bacteria; phylum Pseudomonadota; class Gammaproteobacteria; order Pseudomonadales; family Pseudomonadaceae; genus Stutzerimonas; species Stutzerimonas stutzeri_H. The sequence continues at coordinate 17,009 of NZ_AGSX01000041.1, forward strand.
ACGCAATCGTAACGGTGCGCATGGGCCGCGATCTTTTTGTAGGCGCAGGCTCTGGCGGTGATTGTCGGGCAGGGCCCGCCCTCAGCCGCCCTGTCCGCCGACGATCTTTAGTCCGCTCTGTCCATTGCCCTGTCGTTGCACCTGGATCTGCACCGGGATGCGTTCGTGCATCTCGGCGACGTGCGAAATCACCGCCACCTTGCGGCCCTGGGCCTGGAGTGAATCCAGCGCGTCCATGGCGATTTGCAGCGACTCCGGATCGAGGCTGCCGAAGCCTTCGTCGATGAACAGCGATTCGATCTTCAGTTTGCTTGATGCCATTGAGGCCAAGCCCAGCGCCAGCGCCAGGGAAACGAGAAAGGTCTCGCCGCCCGACAGCGAATGCACTGAGCGCAGCTCATCGCCCATTTCCGTATCCATCACCAGCAGGCCCAGCGGGCTGCCGCCGCGCTTGAGCCGGTAACGACGGGCCAGCTGGCGCAGCTGCACGTTGGCATGTTGAACCAGCAGGTCCAGGTTGTAGGCCTGCGCGATCTTACGGAAGGCGCCACCGTCGCTGGAGCCAATCAATGCGGCGATGCGTCCCCAGCGCTGGCTTTCGGTGGTGGCCTCGGCGATCTGCCGGAGCAAGGTCTGGCTCTGGTTGCGCCTGCGATCATCATCGAGCAGCGCTGCGAGCGTTTCGGTGTTGCGCTGCTCGGCACTGTCGCAGTTGGCTTGCTGACTATTGAGCTGGGCTTCCAGCGTATCGGCGTCCGGTGGGTTCGGTTGTTCGGCCTGAAGGGTTTTCAGCCGCCGCTCACAGCCCTCCAGCCGCTCACGCCCACGGGTGAGCTGTTCGGTGTTGGCGCGCAGGCGCTCGCGTGCTTCGGTGAGCAGTGTGTCGTCCAGCTGCAGCAACTGTTCGAGCGTCGCATCGTCCAGATCAGGGTGCGACGCACGCCAGGCCGCGAGCTCTTCGCTCAGGACGCTGCGTTCGGCAAGCAACTCATCGCGGCGCCCTTTGCAGTTGTGCTGTTCACCGGCGAGCCGGGTCAGTTCGACTCGCGCCTCGTTCAGCTGCTGGTCGACCTCGGCTTGTTGCTGCCGAGCCGTCTGGATAGCGTTTTCAAGATGCTGCTGCCATCCCAGCGCGCTGGCCTGCTCGCCAAGACTTTCGCGCAGCGCCTGGCGGCAGGCTTGCTCGCGCGTTTGTAGCTCCACGAACCGGTCGGCACATGCCTTCTGCTGCGCCAGCCGATGCTGCTGTTGCAGCTGTTCGCGCTCCAGTGCGGCTTGGCGCTGCTGTTGCTCGTCGGCCAATGCCGTTTGCTGTTCGATCTGCTGGCGCCGCGCTTCAATCTTCCCGTCCAGCTGCATAAAGGTCTCGGCCGGCTTTTCGCGCCACCGTTCGAGCATGGCGGTCGGTAACAGCTGGGCAAACTCAGCCAGCTCTTCGTCTAGACGCGCGTCATCGCGGGTGATGGCGTCGCGCTGTGCGACGAGCAGCTGGGTGGCTTGAACGCAGGCGTCACGAGCGCTTAGCCAGCCTGCATGCAGCGTTTCGGTCTGCTGTTGCAGCTTGAACAACTCACGCTGTCGCCCATTGGCGCTGACGATATCGGCGGCAAGCGAGGCCATGCGGCTGTCGAGCCAGGTCTGCCGTTCTGCTTCCGTCTGCTTTAGCAGTTCGGTGTAGACCGGCAGCTCCGCCAGTTGAGCGTCGAGCTTCGCCAGATCCTCGGCGACTTCCGCTTGCCGTTGCCCGCTCTGCTTGATGTGGGTGGAGAGGGCGATGTGCTGATCGCGCAGGGCTTGCAGCTTTTCGTCCTTGGCCTTGAGCTGCAGTTGCGCTTGCTCGACTTCGCGCTCGTCATGTTGATCGAGCGCGGTGAGCAGCTTGTCACCGTCGTGCCAAGGATGCTCGGCACTGCCGCAGACGCTGCACGGTTCGCCCGGCACCAGCGCGGCGCGCAAGGCCTCGACATTCGCGCTACGGGCGAGGCGTTGGCGATCCAGTAACGCCTGCACCCATTTCAGTGCCTTTTCAGCATCGTCACGCTCGACACGGGCGAGCTTGCCCGCTTCGGTCAGCTTGTCCAGCTCGCCCTGCTGACGGCTCCGTTCGCTCTGCAGCGTGCGTTGCTGGGCGACCAGCTGCTGCTTGCGGGACCAGAAGCCGTGCAGGCTTTCGAATGCACGCTCGGCTTCGCGAAGCGCATCGAGATGGGTGGTCAGTTGCGCCAGCTGGTCGCCAAGGCCGGTTTCCCGGCCGATCTGCTTCTGCAATTCGTCCAGCGCGTTTCGTGCGTTGGTCTGCGCCGTTTCGGCAGCTTTGCCAGCGGCCTCCAGTTCGGGCAGTTCTTGCCGGCCTTGCTGCAGGCGAGCAGATATCTGTACGGCCTGCTGCAGGCGCGGGCGATGGCCGCTCCAGGCTGCGCACAGCGGTTGCAGGTCGGCGCTGGTGGAGAGCTGGTTGGTCAGGATGGCGAGCTGACCGGCGGCCTGTTCCTGATGTTGGCGTAGCTGGGCGAGCGTGCGTTCGCCGGTTTGGCTCGCGGTTTCGGCCTGTTCGGCGTGGCCTTGGGCGTCGTGCAGGTCGGTGCGCAGATGGCTGAGCCGCTCCTCTTCACGGCGCGCATTGGCCAGTCGCGGCTCGGCGGCTTTCAATCCATGCTCGGCAACTTTCAGCGCTTCGGTGGCTGTCCGGCAGGTCTGTTCCAGCATTTCGAGGCGTTGTTGCACGGCACCGTGGTCCTGTGCGTGACGGGCGAGCATTGCCTCGACCTTTGTCAGCAACGGCGCCAGGTCGCGCTCGCGGATAAACCGATGGCGTTGCGGTGCCAGCTGTTCGAACAAGCCGAGGATGCGCCGGGCGTCGGCCAGATTTTCCTGTTCTTCCTCGGCCTCGGCGAGTTGCCGCTGGGCGTTATCGTGCTCGGCCTGCAGTCGGGCGAGATCCTGCAACCACTGGCGCTGCTGTTTGAGTGCATCGAGTTGGTGCTGAAGCGCTTTCAGCTCCGCCTGCTGCTCGCGATGTTGCGCTTCGAGTGCCTGGCGCGCCTCGGCGTCCAGTGGTTGCACGCCGCCAGCCTGATGCTGCAAGGCAGCGAGTGTTTCGCGGGCCTGCTTGGCCGCGTCGAAGGCGGCTTGGCCCAATCGGCTGTAGAGGCCGGTGTCGGTGAGCTTTTCCAACAGGGTGCCGCGGTCGTTGTCGTCGGCCTTGAGAAAGGCGGAGAACTCGCTCTGCGCCAGCAGCACGGCGCGGGTGAACTGCGCCAGGGTCAGGCCGAGTTTGGCTTCGAGCAGTTCCTTGAATTCACGCTTCTTGCCGCTGGCCAGTAACTGGTCGCGATCCAGGTCGAGCAGGCTCTGGTTGCTGGCTTGCAGCTTTCCGTCGATCTTTTCGCGGGCGCGTTTGACCTCCCAGCGGGCACGGTAGCGGTGGCCGTCGACGCCGATGAAGTCCACTTCGGCATAGCCGTTGGCGCAGCCGCGTCGCAGCAGGTTGCGTTCGTCGCCGCTGCCGATCTCGTCCTTGCCGTCGGGCACCTTGCTTAATAGAGAAGCGCCGTCGAGCCGCGGCGTGCTGCCGAATAGCGCCAGGCACAGGGCATCGAGAATCGTGCTCTTGCCGGCACCGGTGGGCCCGGTAATGGCGAAAAGGCCGGCGCTGGCCAGCGGTTCTGCGGTGAAATCGATGACCTGCTCGCCCGCCAGCGAGGCGAGGTTCTTCAGGCGGATGGCGAGGATCTTCATCGCGCGTCTCCTTCGCCAGCGAGCTCGACGCCGCGCAGCAGGCTGGCGAAGTCGTCCAGCGCCTGGTCGTCGGGTGGTTTGCCGAACTGTTCTTCCCAGGCACGGGCGAAGAGCTCTTGCGGGCTGATCTGGTCGAGGCCGAGCAACACTTCGGAGTCGGCCTCGCCACGACGACCGGCATATTCGCTGGCGATGCGTACCAGGCGGCAGGCCTTGCCGGCGAGGGTTGTTTCGATGCGCTGACGCAGGTCGGGCAGCGGCTCTTCAAGCTGCACCCGTACCTCCAGCCAAGGCAGGTTTTCGGCGAACAGGCCCAGCGGCGGCAAGGCTTCAAGCTGGCTGATCACCTCAGCCAGCGGCGCGCGGCCGATACGGATCATCTCCACCGCGCGAGGCACGGGCAGCGGCTCGACGCTGGCGAGCTGGTCGCCGTCGAAATCCACCAGCAGGACCTGATGCGGGTAATTGATCTCGCCGAAGGACAGCGGCAGCGGTGAGCCGCTGTAACGGATGCGTGCCTGCCCGGCGACTTTCTGCGGCTTGTGCAGGTGGCCGAGGGCAACGTAGGCGATGGGCTCCGGGAACAGACTGGCCGGCAGCGCCTCGGCATTACCGATGACGATGTTGCGTTCCGAGTCTTCCGATACCGCACCGCCAGCCATGTGCGCGTGGCTCATGGCGACCAATGCCTGGCCGGGCTGGCGCTGGGCTTCGGCAGCGGCGATCAGGTGCTGGTGAACGTGGCGGATGCCGAGCATGTAGTCATCTCCGGCCTCACCGCCGGTGACTTCCGCGGGGCGCAGGAAGGGCAGGGCGAGGCACCATCCCGCGACGTGGCCCTTGGCGTCGTGCAGCGGCACCAATAGGCGGTCATGGTCGAGCTGGTTCTCGGCGATCCAGCTGATGCGGCCGATGGCGTGGGCGTTTAGGCGTCGCATCAGCGGCCCAGGCAGCTCGATACGCCCGCCAGAGTCGTGGTTGCCGGCAATCATCACGATGTCCAGCTGCGGCAGCTGCTCGTGGGCACGGACGATGAAGTCGTACAGCCGTTCCTGGGCCTTGAGCGGCGGATTGATCGTGTCGAAGATGTCGCCAGCGATGAGAAGGGCGTCGGGCCTGTGCTGGACGAGCTGGTCGAGCATCCAGGCGAGGAACTGGGCGTGTTCGTAGTCGCGATCCTGGCCATGAAGGGTCTGGCCGAGATGCCAGTCGGAGGTGTGGATCAGGCGCATACGAGGGGTCTTTTTTGGTTGAAGGTGCGGTGGGGCGTGACTGGGTTCAGCGGTCCGGACGCAAAGTTGTCGAAATACTTCGGTAGATGGTGCTTTTGGAGGAACGCGCTTGCTCGCGAAGGTTTTGGGCTTGGGATTCGTGGGGTAAGGCCTATTGGCGGGGGTGGCTGAGGCACTGGTTTCGCCCTGCTGGGCGACTCACTTTTTTCAGTCGCGAAAAAAGTAAGCAAAAACGCTTGCCCCTGCATCCGGCCCCGGCTGCGCCGGGGTTCCCTCGCTTTGGTGACGCTCCAGGGGCCCGCCGCGAAGGGCCATCCCTGGCCCATCGCGGCTCTCGCGGCATCCATGCCGCTCAACCCCTTACGCGCCACCTGCGTTCGGCCTCCTGGAAGGGGCGATTCGGTGTCGTCTACGGCGCCGTGCAACAAAGTGGGCAAGCGGTAGAACGTGCTAAGGCCCGAAATCGATCCGCTCGCCAACATCGGTGGAAAATGCTTCGCAGTTTTCCACGCTACGAAGCTGGGCAGCGATTCCATTCGGCCTGCTGAAAGGGGCAATTTGGTGGTGTTTGTTGGGCCGTGCAGCGGAGCGGTTGTGCGGGCTTCAAGAGATCGTAGGGTGGGTAACGCGAAGCTTACCCACCGCTTTTTGAAGGCGAAGTTTGATACCGATTGCGGCGTCAATTTCGGTGGAAAATGCTTCGCAGTTTTCCACCCTACGGAACCAAACGAAGATCGATTACGAAGCTTCTGAGGGTTTTCACCCAGCACGCTTTGCTTGTTTGCTGACGAGCGAACCATCAGACGACACCGAACGCCCCTTTCAGGAGGCCGAGAGCAGGTAACGTGGAGGGGGTTGAGCGGCATGGATGCCGCGAGAGCCGCGATGGGCCATGGATGGCCCTTCGCGGCGTGCCCCCGGAGCGTTACCGAAGCGAGGGAACCCCGGCGCAGCCGGGGCCGGATGTAGGGGCAAGACCTTTTGGTTCCTTTTGGGGCAATTGCCAAAAGGGACTCGCCCAGCAGGGCGAAACCTGAGCTCAGCGCCGACGACCGAGCGGCGCCGTACAAAAATGAGCGCGCCGCGACCACTTGATCGCGAGCAAGAACTCGGCGTCCCCCTCCGCTCCTACAAAAAGCAGCGCAGCGAAGAGCCATTACAACTGGACGCGCACCGCAAGCCGTTGTCGTTCCGGTGGGCGCCCCCGGGTGACCAGCTACGCCGCTAAGAGGCGCAACGCCGTGCACCAACCCCATCAATACAACCACGCCTTCAACCCCTGCAGATTCCTCACCTGAATCTGCTGCGCTGCCGCATTGGCGAGCACGGTATTCGGATCGATCTGATACCGCTGCAACACGTACTGCACCAGCGCGCCACGGGTGGCGATGCGCAGCTCGCCGTCCTGCATCCCGTAATCGGTCTCGATGATCGATTTCTGCTCAACGCTCAGCCGTACATCCGGCTCGATGACCACGTCCACCAGGGTATTCCAGGCCTCATCCTGCTCGGCGATGTTTTCACTCTCATCCATCAGATCCGGCTCGCCGCGAAAGCGGCTGAGGACGAAGTCGCGAAAGCCGCGATTCTTCTCGCAATAGGCGCGCACATGCCAACGCGTGCCGGTAAACACCAGTGTGTGCGGCGCCATCACGCGGATTTCCACCTCGGGGTGCGCGAGGGAGACGTACTCGGTTTCCAGCCGCAGACCTTCACGACAGGCTTTGAGGATCGGCCGCAACACCTCGGGGCGGATGCTGCGGTCGGGCATGTGCAGCACCTGGGTGTGCGCATAAGCCAGGGCCAGCCCTTCGATGTGCGGGGCGCGGTCGCGGTTCTGGTCCAGCAGGTGCAAGTAAGCGCTGGCGCTGCCATCGATGAACAGCGGCTCGAACTGCTGGCTCGGTTTGTAACCCTTCAGGTGGCGGTCATATGTAAGGTTTTTCGGCGCATGCTCGTTCAGGTAGGTGTTGATGTCCTTTGAGGCCTGCTGCCGGCTGATGCCAAAGCTCTGCATCAGGTGGCCGGTCGTCAGGCGACCTTCCCACCAGGCAACCGTCTCGATCAGACGGTACCGCAATGCCAGATCCCAGCGAACCTGACTGATCGATTGCTTGCGTTTCATGCGCGCCCCATCTGTTGGAAAAGTTTACGTGCGACTATCAGGTGGCTCGACGTGTCGCGCGAAGCTACATATATTCAGGGTGTACTTCAAGCGAGCGGATAGAGGAATGCCCATGAGCCTGTTACTGAATGCGCTGATTTTTTCGCTGACTGCCTTTGCCGGAATGGGCGTTCTGGCGTGGCTGGCCTACGGTGCCAACGAGCGGAAGTGAAGCGAGATTACATTTTTGTAAGCGGTGCACGGTTATCCGATGAGTGGTTGGAATCTCCGAGTATAAAGCCGGGTCTTTGTTTCAGATCCAGCACACGAGCCCCTCATGAAAACCCTGTCCCGCCACCTCGCCGACAACTTTCCGGCTGATTACAAGACGCGCGTGGAACCGCAAGATGACGGTTACCTGGTCGTTCGTGTCGGTTATCCACTCAACGGTACCGAGGCTACCCGGATGATGACGGGTCGGCAGGTGCAGAACGGCCTGCTGGTTGAAACTATCCTGGAAGACATGCGCAACGAGTTAGCACGCGTTCAGTAGTTTCCCCCGCGCCATCCGCTACGATTTGCTCTGACCTATCTGTCCTTTGCTTTGCAGCGGGAGCCGGATGCGTACGCAGAGCCCACCGAGCTCACTCTGCTCAAGCGACAGCTCACCCCGCCAAGCCGCCAGAATATCGCGCACGATGCCAAGCCCAAGCCCGTGCCCTTCGGCATGCTCATCGAGGCGGATACCGCGCTCCAGCACTGCTTCGCGGCGCGCTTCGGGGATGCCTGGCCCGTCGTCATCGACCGTGATGAGATAGCCGTCGGCAATCTGCTCGATCTTCAATCGCACCTCCGACCGGGCGAATTTGCAGGCGTTGTCCAGCAGATTGCCGAGAAGCTCAAGCATGTCCTCACGGTCCCAGGGCAGGCGGCATTCTTCCTGACTGTGCCAGTGCAGATCGAGATCGCGACGGTGGATCATCCTGAGCGTCTCGAACAGCGGAGCAAGCTCTTCGGCGCAATCGAAGTAGCTGCCCGGCAGGACCTCTCCAGCCAGACGCGCGCGTCCGAGTTCACGGCTGACCCGTTGCTGAATCTGTTCAAGCTGTTGCTCAAGGCTGCGCTGCAGCTCCGGATGTGCGTGCAGCTCCGGGTGCCGGACCAGGCTGCCGAGCACTGCCAGCGGCGTCTTCAACGCGTGACCGAGATTGCCCAGCGCATGCCGCGAGCGTTTCAGGGTGTCTTCGGTGTGTGCCAGCAGATGATTGATCTGCTCCACCAGCGGTTGCAGTTCGATCGGCGCCTGAATGTCCAGATGCTGACGCTGCCCCTGCTGCAGTTGCGCAATTTGCTGGCGCGCGCGTTCCAGCGGGCGCATGGCGAGTTTGACCGCATAGCGTTGCAGCAGCAGCAACACCAGTAGCGCCAGGCCGACCAGCCCCAATCCACCGAGACGAACCTGGGTAAAGCTGTCGAGGATGGGCGTGTAGTCTTGCGCCACATTGATGACGATGGTCTGCCCGTCGCGGCGGTAGGAGGCCCGATAGGCCAGCAGCCGCTGGTCCTGTGGACCATCCAACAGGTCATCGGCCATGCCGTTGCTGGCTGGCCAGGCCGGTTCGGCGTCCCACAGCGAGCGGGATCGCCAACTGCGACGCGGTAGGTCGATGCGGAAATAGTGCCCGGAAAATGCACGTTGATAACGCGGGTTGAGCCGGCTTGAATCGAGCACAAACCCCTCGGGGCCCTGAACCACCGCCATCAACAGGCCTTCGGTTTCTTCCTGCAGATCGGTGGTCAGGTTGCGTCGAAGGCCTGACTCGAACAACCAGAGGCTGCTCTGGATCAGCAAGAGTCCGACCAGCAGCAGCGCTGAAATCAATCCAACACTAAGGCTGCGCTGGATCGACCTCAAGGTGCGCCGCCGAAGCGGTAGCCCTGGCCGCGGCGGGTTTCGATGAGGGTGCGACCGAGTTTGCCGCGCAGGCGGTTCACGTGGACCTCGATGACATTGGAGTCGCGTTCGGTTTCGCCGTCATACAGGTGTTCGGCCAGCTGGGTTTTCGACAGCAGCTGACCGGGGTGCAGCATGAAATAACGCAGTAGCCGAAATTCGCCGGCGGTGAGTTCGATATCCTGGCCATCCTTGCGGCACTGCTGGCGTGCTTCGTCCAACGCGACTCCGCCTGCTTGCAACAAGGGCTGGTTGGCCACGCCATGGCTGCGCCGCAGCAGCGCCTGGATACGCAGCAACAGTTCTTCGGGATGGAAGGGTTTGGTCAGGTAGTCGTCGGCACCGGCTTTAAGTCCTTCGATGCGCTCGGCCCATGAGTCGCGGGCAGTCAGAATCAGCACCGGCGTTGTCAGGCCACGCCCCCGCCAGGCGCGTAACACCTCCAGCCCCGGCTTGCCCGGCAGGCCGAGGTCCAGAACGATCAGGTCGTAGGGCTCGCTGCTGCCCTGGTAGTCGGCGTCGCGACCATCAGCCAGCCAATCGGTGGCATAGCCATGACGGCCAAGGTGGCCAACCAGTTCATCGGCCAGCGCCACATTGTCTTCGACCAGTAACAGGCGCATCAGTCTTCTTCATCCTTGAGCAGCCGCCCGTCGCGCGCGTCCAGTTCCAGTTCGCGGGCGACGCCGTCTGCGGTCAGCAATTCAATCTCGTAAACGAACAGGCCATCCTCTTCTTCCAGTTCGGCTTCCAGCAGTCGAGCGCCGGGGTGGCGCTCCATCGCCTGGTTCAACAGGCTCTCCAACGGCAGGATAAGGCCGTCGCGGCGCAGCCGCAGGGCTTCATCCTGGTCGAGGTCGCGGCTCGCCACCGGGGTGGCGGCGAGCAGCAGAGCCAACAGAATTGTGAGAAGAGCGGCGGGTCGCATTAGTCGTCCTGATGGTCCTTGAGTACTTCGCCGGTCTTGGCGTCAAGCTCCAGATCCCATTGCACACCTTTGTCGTCGCGCAATTCAACCTGATAGATGTGGCGACCGTATTCTTCTTCCAGTTCGGTTTCCTCGACGGTAGCGCCTGGATGCTTGGCCAGTGCGGCCTCGTTGAGTTTTTCGAAGGACTGGATGGTGCCCGCATCGCGCAGCTTCAGTGCTTCGTCCGGCCCCAGATCACGGGCCATCGCCAGGTTGGCACCAAGGGCGAGGGTGGCGGCAGTGATCAGCGTAGTCAGTGTTTTCATGGTTCGTTTTCCTGTGTGGGTTTCGACGATTCACAGGTTACGAGGCGCGGCTTACGCGAAACTGAACGGGGCCGCTGCTGTGCTAGTCGACGTTGCTCGCCAGCATTTTTCGCCCTGCCATTGTCCAATACAGGGTACGTCCACCGGTTTCGGGAGGCCTGCCATGAAGCTGCTTCGCTGCATCACCGTTAGCTTGTCGCTGCTCGTTTCACCCGTGTTTGCCCAGGATCTGCTCAAGCCGCCGACGCCGGTCGATTCGCCAGCAATCAACGGTGGCCCGGTAACTGACATCGTGTCCGAGCCGGTGGTGCACGCGGACGGCCGGATCGAAGCCATTGGTCGCGATGACGGCGTCGTCACCATCGCCCATGACGCCGTGCCCGCGCTCAAGTGGCCTGCGGCGACCATGGATTTCCACGCCCGTCGCGAGCAGCTCGAGGGCCTGTCGGTTGGTGACCGGGTGCGCATCAGTTTCCAGGCCGAAGACGACGAAGCCGCGCTGGTTTCCATCGACAAACGCTGAAACGCTCAGGCTAGACGAGCCGGGACTGAACCCTGAAGGGAAGAAGCCCCTCCTATGAACAGGGCCGCAGCGCGGCCTGCCCTGTCCATTAGAAGAAAGGATCGACCATGTATCACAAGAAAATGACTGCTGCGCTCGCCATTGCCGTGCTGGGTTCCGCAAGCGGCGTCGCGCTGGCGGACTCGCCCGGCGCCGGCTGGATTACCTTCGAACAGGCCATGGAGAAGGCCAAGGCCGCGGGCTACACCGAGCTGCATAGCCTGGAAGTCGACGACAAGAGTTGGGAAGGTACCGGCTTGAAAGCCGACGGCAAGAAGTACGAATTCCAGATGGAAGGCACGACCGGCAAAATCACGCTGGACGAGGAAGACTGAGCTTCAGCTCGCCGCGCGCTGCCAGATCGCGATGCGATCGGCAGTGCGGCAGGCGATCGCCTGGATGGTCAGCGACGAGTTCACCCTGCCTACGTGATCATCTCCCGTCCTAGTGCTCCTAACCCCCGGCAATCCCTTGCTCAGTACCTGCTTGGCCGAGCTTGATGATCCCGGCTTTATCGTGATCACCGCGCTGTTCTAATCTGGACCGGACCAGGCCGCGAGGGTTTCAGGCCAATTCAGGGGTGCGGCCAACGCGCGCTCCGGCTCAATGACAACAGTCAGAAGCCGATTCCTGGGCGGCTGGAGCGGCGCGCCCATCGAGGCCCACGCTGCCTCCGCTGCCGTAACGGTCATGATGGCGGACCCAATCGGTCAGGTTGTGCCGTTCGTTTTCGTTGCGCCCGTTGGGCGTCATGTCGAGCAGCACATAGCTGCCCAGCAATTCCTCGGCTCCGCGCCCGTAAGCCGAAAAGGTGTGGAAGATGCGCCCGCTCTCGTCGCGATAGAACACACTGAAACCCGACACCTCTTCACAGACGAACGGCTCCCATCGGTAGTTGTAGAAGACCTTGCCGTCGACGATGTCCTCGGGATCGAACGAGACGTGAAAGTCGCGATTGAAATCGCTGCCGGCAGACGACACCCAGCGAATCTGCCAGCCCATGCGTTGGCGAAAGGCCTCCAACGCTTCGAAAGGGCCGCGCGACACAGCCACGACGCTGACGTCGTGGTTGGCCAGATGCACCAGGGCGCCCTGCAGGTGGTCCATCTCGAAGGAGCAGCCGACACAGCCTTCCTCCCAGTCGGCGCCGAACATGAAATGCTTGATGATCAGCTGGCTGCGACCGTCGAACAGCTCCTCCAGGCCCACCGGCCCTTGTGCGTCCTGGAAGCGGTAATCCTTGTCCACGAGCGTCCAGGGCAATTCGCGACGGGCCGCGGCCAGAGCCTCGCGTTGATGGGTGACCTGCTTCTCCTTGAGCAGGTGTTCGGTATGGGCGGCCAGCCACTGCTGACGGGAAACGATCGGATGGTTGTTCATCGTGATCTCCAGTGCGGAACGAGTCATGGGGCATCGGTGATTTCGATGCGCGCTCTGATGGTCGACTGGCATCGATGCAAATCGACAGCCATTGGGAAAACGCCGTAATTCCAGCCGCCACTGGCGAAGCTGCCGTGGCGCGTCGGTTATCATCATCGGCCGTTCCCTCTCGCACGCCTTCGTCATGTCCGCTAATGCTCCCAATGCCCGCAGCACCCTGCATCTACCCCAAGGCGACTGGGCGACGGTGCTCGATTGCCTGAGCGCGCATTTCCCTGCCATCGATCGCGCGACCTGGACCGATCGCTTTGCCCGTGGCCGCGTCCTGGGCGCGGATGGACGCCCGTTAACGGTCGAGCACCCCTATCAGGTTGGGTTGAAAGTTCATTACTTTCGCGAGGTGCCGGACGAGAGGCCCATTCCCTTCGAGGAACAGGTGCTGCACCTCGACGAGCATTTGCTGGTGGCCGACAAACCGCACTTCCTACCGGTGATGCCGGCCGGCGAGTACGTCAACGAAACGCTGTTGGCGCGGCTGAGCAAGCGTGTGGGTAATCCCGATCTGGTGCCGATCCATCGTATCGACCGGTTGACGGCCGGGCTGGTGCTGTTTTCGACCAACCCGGAAAGCCGTGGCCGTTACCAGGCGCTGTTTCGCGAACGGAAGATAGACAAGCGTTACGAGGCGATCTGCCCGGCGCTGCCTGATCTCGAATTCCCGCGATGCGAACGGCTGCACATGGTCGATGGCGAACCCTTCTTCCTGATGAAAAAAGGCGACGGCGAGCCCAACAGCGAGACGCGGATCGAGGTACTGGAGCGTCGTGGCGAGCTTTGGCATTACGCGCTTTATCCGGTCACCGGTCGCAAACATCAGCTGCGCCTGCAGATGGCGACGCTGGGTGCGGGCATCTGCAACGATCCCTTCTATCCAGAGCTGATCGAACGCGCGCGCCGGGATCAGGACGACTACGCCAAACCGCTGAAACTGCTGGCGCAGGCACTGGCGTTTCGCGATCCGCTGAGCGGCGAGCAGCGCCGTTTCGAGAGTCGTTTACAACTCGGCTGGTAGGGCGTCGGCACTCCTTCGCGGTCAAGACCGCTCCACAAGGCGGCGTGCGTGATCTGTGGGAGCGGTCTCGACCGCGAATAGCGCTCGGTTCTCCGTCCAATCGAACGAACCATTCTCGGTCCCGTGTTCCAGCCGCACCTTCTCAGCCGCTCTCAGTCGATATTGTTAACGCCGCAGCCGAAGCGATATCGCCATGCCCGAAGGTCCATCGATCGTCATTCTTCGAGAACAGGCCGACGTCTTTACCGGTCAGGTCATCGAGCGCGCAGAGGGCAACTCCAAGCTCGACAAGAGGCGATTGGTCGGCCAGACGGTGCGATCGTTTCGCAGCTGGGGCAAGCACTTCCTGATCGAGCTGGATGACGTCTCCCTGCGCATTCACCTGCTCCTGTTCGGCAGTTACCGGATCAACGAGCGCAAGGAATCCGCGCCGCGGCTGAGCTTGGGTTTCACCAACGGTGAACTGAATTTCTACGGGTGCTCGGTGCAGCCTATCGAAGGCCCGCTGGATGAGGCCTACGATTGGAGCGCCGACGTTATGAGCGATGCCTGGGATGGCCGCGCGACACTCAGGAAGCTTCGCGCGCGGCCACGTCTGCTGGCCTGCGATGCGCTGCTCGACCAGACGCTGTTCTCCGGCTCGGGCAACATCATCAAGAACGAGGTGCTGTTTCGCACGCGCATCCATCCGCTGTCGTTGATCTGCGATTTGCCGGCAGCCAAGCTCCGCGAGTTGACGCGCGAGGTGCGCACCTACAGTTTCGAATTTCTGCAGTGGAAGCGCGAAGGCACGCTGAAAGCGCACTGGCTGGCGCATACCAAAACCACCTGCCCGCGCTGCAAGATTCCCTTCGTCAAAGCCAAAGCGCTCGGGCGCAGCAAGCGCCGCGCCTTCTATTGCAAGCGCTGCCAGAAGCGCTATGGCGATAGTGCGCACGTGCCGCTGGAGTCACCGGCTGAGGAGGCGTAGCCGCCAGTCCTTGCTATGCTGCGTCACCCTATCGTTGCGAGCCTGCCCATGCGTATCGCGTTGCTGCTGTCACTCGCCGGCCTCAGCGGCCTGACCCATGCCAGCGAACCCACGCTGCTCGACTTGCAGGTCGGCGGAGTGCCGCTGCACGCCGAATACGCACGCTCACCCGCCGAGCGCGAGCGGGGTCTGATGGAGCGCACCGAACTGGCGCCGGATCGCGGCATGCTGTTTCGCTTCGACGAAGTGCGCCGCCATTGCCTGTGGATGAAAAATACGCCGCTGCCGCTATCGGCAGCCTTCATGGACGAGCAGGGGCGCATCGTCGACCTGATCGATCTGCAGCCGCTCGACATCACGATTCGCTGCTCGCAAGCGCCGGCGCGTTATGCCCTGGAAGCAAATCAGGAGTGGTTCGCCAGGCATGGCGCCGCCATTGGTGATCATGTCGGCGGCATTCCGGGGCTGGAAGATGCAGAAGGGGCGCCAGCTTCATCGTCCGCTATCGGAACAAAACAAGGCGCGACGCGATGAAGGGGCGACTGATCTACCTCATCGGCCCGTCGGGGTCCGGCAAGGACAGTCTGCTGCAGGCTGCCGCCGCGCCGCTGCAGGCACGCGGTTGTCGTATCGCCCGGCGAGTCATTACCCGTTCCGCCGAGGCGGCGGGCGAGGATGCCATGGCGGTGACCGAGGCCGAGTTCGAACAGCTGCATCGCGACGGTGCTTTCGCCATGGATTGGCAGGCGAACGGCCTGCGCTATGGCATCCCGAGGCAGATTGATGACTGGCTGGCCGTCGGCGAATCGGTGCTGGTCAACGGCTCGCGCGGCTATCTGAGCCAGGCGCGGGCTCGCTATCCCGAGCTGCTGCCGGTGTTGCTCACGGTCGCGCTCCCGGTGCTGCGCGAGCGGCTGCTGGCCCGCGGGCGCGAGCCGC
>NZ_AGSX01000040.1 GCF_000235745.1 Stutzerimonas stutzeri SDM-LAC
AGTTGCGGTTGCTGGACGAGCAGGGCGTCGATCTGGTGCTGTGCCTGGCCTTTAACCGCCGTTTACGCGAGTTGAGCGCCGCCGAGTTCGTTCACGCGACGCTGGTTGAAGGGCTTGGCGTGCGGCACCTGGAGGTCGGTGATGACTTCCGTTTCGGTTGTGATCGTGCCGGCGATTTCAATTTTTTGTTGAAAGCGGGCGCTGCCGAAGGCTTTACCGTTGAGGCCGCCACCACTATCGAGGTCGACGGTGAGCGCGTTAGCAGCACGCGACTGCGCCAGGTGCTCGCTGATGGCAACCTGGGGCTGGCGCAGAAGCTGCTCGGCCGCCCGTTCAGCATTACCGGTCGGGTCATGCATGGGCAGGCGCTGGGCCGGCAATTAGGTGCGCCGACCGCCAATGTCCAGCTCAAGCGCAAAAATACACCGGTGAACGGAGTATTCATGGTGAGCACGGAGGTCGATGGCATCGTCCAGCCGGCGGTCGCCAATATTGGGATGCGGCCGTCGGTCGAAAGCGACGGGCAAGCGCATCTGGAAGTGCATTTGCTCAATTATCAAGGCGACCTCTATGGTCGTCTGCTGCGCGTGACCTTTCACCGCAAGCTGCGTGACGAGCAGCGCTTTGCCTCGCTGGAGGCGCTCAAGACGGCAATCGAAGCAGATATTGCTGCGGCTCGCGAATACTGGCGGGCTTCACCCTTTACCACGAGTCAGGACTGACATGACCGATTACAAAGCGACCCTCAATCTGCCGTCCACGGCATTTCCGATGAAGGCCGGTCTGCCACAGCGCGAGCCGGAGACCCTGCAGCGCTGGAACAGCATCGACCTCTACGGAAAGCTGCGGCAGATTGGAGAAGGTCGTCCGAAGTTCGTCCTGCATGATGGCCCGCCGTATGCCAACGGCAGCATTCATATCGGTCACGCGGTGAACAAGGTCATCAAGGACTTCATCGTCCGCTCCAAGACCCTGGCCGGGTTCGATGCGCCCTACGTCCCGGGCTGGGATTGCCATGGCCTGCCGATCGAACACAAGGTCGAGATCACCTATGGCAAGAACCAGCCAGCGGACCTGACTCGGGAGCGCTGCCGCGCCTACGCGGCCGAGCAGATCGAGGGACAGAAGGCTGATTTCATCCGCCTCGGCGTGCTCGGCGAGTGGGACAATCCTTACCGCACCATGGATTTTGCCAACGAGGCCGGTGAGATCCGCGCGCTGGCGAAAATGGTCGAGGGCGGTTTCGTCTTCAAGGGCCTGAAGCCGGTGAACTGGTGTTTCGATTGTGGCTCGGCATTGGCCGAGGCGGAGGTCGAGTATCAGGACAAGAAGTCCGATGCCATCGATGTCGCCTTCCAGGTCGAGGACGCGGACAAGCTGGCCTCGGCCTTCGGCGTCGCAGCGCTGAGCAAGCCGGCCAGCATCGTCATCTGGACAACCACCCCTTGGACCATTCCCGCCAACCAGGCGCTCAACGTTCATCCCGATTTCGTCTACGCGCTGGTCGACACTGGCGACCGGCTGCTCGTGCTCGCCGAAGAGCTGGTTGAGTCTTGCCTGCAGCGCTACGAGTTGCAGGGCGAGATCATTGCCCGTTGCGAGGGCAAGGCGCTGGAGCTCATCCGCTTCCGCCATCCGTTTTATGAGCGTTTCGCCCCGGTCTATCTGGCTGACTACGTGGAAACCGGCGCTGGCACTGGCATCGTTCATTCTGCGCCCGCGTATGGTGAAGACGACTTCCGTTCCTGCAAGCATTACGGCACGGAGAATGACGACATTCTCAGCCCGGTGCAGAGCCATGGCGTCTACGTGTCGGACCTGCCGTTCTTCGGCGGTCAGTTCATCTGGAAGGCCAATCCGGCGATAGTCGAGAAGCTGCGTGAAGTCGGCGCGCTGCTCAAACACGAGTCGATCCAACACAGCTACATGCACTGCTGGCGGCACAAGACGCCGTTGATTTACCGCGCCACGGCGCAGTGGTTCGTGGGTATGGACAAGGTCGCTCACGACGGCAGCTCGCTGCGTCGCCGCGCACTGGATGCCATTGAGCAGACCGAATTTGTTCCCGCGTGGGGCCAGGCTCGACTGCACGGCATGATCGCCGGGCGCCCTGACTGGTGCATTTCGCGCCAACGTACCTGGGGTGTACCGATCCCGTTCTTCCTGCACAAGGAAAGCGGCGAGCTGCATCCGCGCACCGTCGAACTGATGGAATTCGTTGCGCAACGCGTGGAGCAGGGCGGCATCGAGGCCTGGTCCAAGCTGGACGCGGCCGAACTGCTGGGCGACGAAGCGGCTCAGTACGAAAAGATCAGCGACACCCTGGACGTCTGGTTCGATTCCGGCACTACTCACTGGCACGTCATGCGTGGCTCGCACCCGATGGGGCACGACCAGGGGCCGCGTGCGGACCTGTATCTGGAAGGTTCCGACCAGCATCGTGGCTGGTTTCACTCCTCGCTGCTGACCGGCTCGGCCATTGACGGTCACGCGCCCTACAAGGGCTTGCTGACCCACGGTTTCGTCGTTGATGAGAACGGCCGCAAAATGTCCAAGTCGCTGGGCAATGTCGTTGCACCGCAGGAAGTCACTGACAGTCTGGGCGCAGACATCCTCCGTCTCTGGGTGGCCTCGACCGATTACTCCGGTGAAATGGCTGTCTCCAATGTGATCCTGCAGCGCAGCGCAGACTCCTATCGCCGTATCCGTAACACTGCGCGCTTCCTGCTCTCCAACCTTGACGGTTTCGATCCGGCTACGCATCTGGTGCCCAACGATCAGCTGATTGTCCTGGACCGCTGGGCCATTGACCGCGCCCTGTTGTTGCAGCGGGAAATCGAAGAAGCGTACGGCACCTACAAGTTCTGGAACGTCTACCAGAAGGTCCACAACTTCTGCGTGCAGGAGCTGGGCGGTTTCTATCTCGACATCATCAAGGACCGTCAATACACCACGGGTGCCGACAGCTTGCCGCGCCGCTCTTGCCAGACCGCGCTGTACCATATCGCCGAGGCGCTGGTGCGTTGGATTGCGCCGATTCTGTCGTTCACGGCTGATGAAATCTGGCAGTACCTGCCGGGTGAGCGCAACGAATCGGTGATGCTCAACACCTGGTACGAGGGGCTGGCGGAGCTGCCCGCCAATGTCGAGTTGGGCCGCGAGTTCTGGGATAAGGTTATGGCGGTCAAGGCCGCGGTAAACAAGGAGCTGGAAACCCAGCGCGCCGCGAAGACCATTGGCGGTAATCTGCAGGCCGAAGTCGTGCTCTACGCTGAAGACGCACTGGTGGCCGATCTGGCCAAGCTGGGCAGCGAGTTGCGCTTTGTGCTGATCACCTCGGCGGTGACGGTAGCGCCTCTTACCGCCGCACCGGCGGAGGCCGTACAGAGCGAGCTTTCCGGCCTCAAGTTGCAGATCAGCAAGACCGGCCACGCTAAATGCGGCCGATGCTGGCATCACCTACCCGATGTCGGTGCTCATGCGGCGCATCCGGAAATCTGTGGCCGCTGCGTCGAGAACATCGAAGGTGACGGCGAGGTTCGTCACTATGCGTGACGGCGCATCTGATCGCAGGGCGGGCGCAACCCACCGTGGGCTTTTGCTGACTGTCACGAGCATTGGTGTGGGGGCAAGATTCTCCGCGCGGGTTGCACCCGTCCAACGGCATGGGAGCCAGCTTGCTGGCGATCGCAGCTTCACGATTGGGATCGCCAGCAAGCTGG
>NZ_AGSX01000039.1 GCF_000235745.1 Stutzerimonas stutzeri SDM-LAC
CGAATAGCCCGAACCCCGAACAAGATTCGGGATTGGCTCGGGATCGATAGGGTGGGCTGGGAGCCATCTGTGCGGTGGGCTGTGTCTGGTGTGCCAGTGCCGTTCGCGGTCAAGACCGCTCCCACGGGTTCGGGCTTGGCTTGGCAGTGGTAGCTGGGTTGGCCCCTTCGGCGTGATGGGCTGTATCCGGTGTGTCGGGGCCATTCGCGGTCAAGACCGCTCCCACGGGATGGGCTTCCGCCCACCCGGTTCAGCTCGCTTTCGGCATCGTGTCGCTCAACAGCCCGCGCTCGGCAAACACCGCCTTGGCTGTCGCCATGCCATTCAGCGCGGCGGGGAAACCAGCGTAGACAGCCATTTGAATCATCACCTCGACGATCTGCTCGGGCGTGCAGCCGACATTCAGCGCGCCATGAATATGCACCGCCAGCTGCGGCTGGCAATGGCCGAGCGCCGTCAGCGCCGCGACGGTGGCGAGCTCACGCTGGGGCCGGTCGAGCCAGGGCGCTGGTAGATATCACCGAACCGGCGCGTCGCTCATGGCTTGATCGCCCGCAAGATCACGAACTTGGGCGTCGCCGCGACCTGCTCGACCTTGCCGAACAGCCGCTTGAGCTTGAGGTGATAGCCGAGATGGCGGTTGCCGACGATCCATAGCTCGCCACCTTTACACAGCGCCGTCTTGGCCTGGGTGAACATGCGCCAGGCGAGAAAGTCGCCGACGACTTGCTGCTGGTGGAAGGGAGGATTGCACAGCACCAGATCCAGCGAATCCATCGGCTGCTCGGCCAACCCATCGCCGGCTCGGATGTCGGCGGGGCGGTCGCCGTGGATGGCGTGCCAGTTTTCCCGCGCCGACTGCACCGCCATGTAGCTCTCGTCCACCAGCGTCATCTGTGCTTGCGGGTTGCCCAGCGCGTAGACGATGCCGAGCACACCATTGCCACAGCCGAGGTCCGCGGCGCGCAGGTTGCCGAGCGCCTTGGGCAGATGCGGAAGAAAAGCCCGAGTGCCGATATCGAGGTCTTCGCGGCAGAACAGGTTGGCGTGGTTGAGCAGTTCGAGCGCCGGCTGATCGAGGCGGTAGCGGGTCGGGTAGGGCGAGTGCGGTACGGGCTTGTCTACGGGCGTTGCGGTCAGCAGACGCGCTTTCTTGACCGCCAACGAGGCCTGCACCGGGCCGATGTATTTCTCCAGCAAGTCGCCGGCCGCGCGCGGCAGATGCTTGATCATCGCGGCGGCGATCACCTGAGCGCCCGGCGCCAGTTGGCCGTGCAGGCGGATCAGCTGTTCCTCCAGCAAGGCGAGGGTCTTCGGCACGCGGATCAATACCCGGTCGAACGGGCCTTGCGCCATTTCACTGGCCGGAACGAATGTCACGGCGTCGTTGGCTCGCGCGTTGCGCTGCAGGTTTTTCTCCAGCGCCAGCTGTGCCAGGTGCGAATCGCCACTGCTGGTGACCTGTACATGCTGCGCCAGCGCACAGGCCAGGGCGCCGAAACTGTCGTTGAGCACCAGCACACGACTGCGCGCCGGTAAACCCAGCTCGTGGAGCTGCGCCAACAGGTATTCGTCCGCCGCATCGAAGGCCTGCAGCGGCTCGTTGGGCTGCTCAGGCTGGCGGACCAGGTCGAGGCGGGCGTAGGGCGTTTCAAGAATAGGCATAAGAACTGGCGGTGTTTATAGACGTTGGAAAGGAGTATCAAGGGGCCAGGCCACGGAAAACCACCTGCATCGGCAATGCTGCAGAGCAACAGCCTGAGCGAGTCGCTTGCGACCCACGCGCATCAGCGCGGCCCGGCGAGATCACGAAGTGCGCCATGCTCTTCTAGACACCCAAGCTCGCACGCGAGCCCGGCCAGCTTCTTCGGTTGTTTCTGCCTTGGCTTGCCTGCCTCGACTACGTTTTTCCACGACCTGGACACGTGGTTCGCCCAAGTTCGGAAGGAGTGAAGTATGACCGTCAGCGAAGAGAAGTTCACCCGTCAGCGTCTGCTGGATGTGCAGACCCTGACGCCCAGTCTGTTCACGCTGCGCACCACCCGCGATCCCGGCTTTCGCTTTGCCGCTGGGCAGTTCGCCCGTCTTGGCGTCCGTAAGCCGAGCGGTAGCATCGTCTGGCGCGCCTACTCGATGGTGTCCGCGCCGCACGATGAGTTTCTCGATTTCTTCTCCATCGTGGTGCCGGACGGCGAATTCACCAGCGAGCTGAGCCGCCTCGAACCCGGTGATGAGTTGCTGGTCGACAAGCAGGCGTTCGGCTTCCTGACCCTGGATCGCTTCATCGATGGCCGCGACCTGTGGCTGCTCGGAACCGGCACCGGTATCGCGCCGTTCCTCTCGATTCTGCAGGACTTCGAGGCCTGGCAACGCTTCGAGCGGATCGTGCTGGTGTATAGCGCGCGTACCGCATCGGAACTGGCGTACCAGCAGCTTATCCGCGAGCTGCCGCAGCGTGATTATCTGGACGGGCTTGGTTCGAAATTGACCTACCTGCCAGTCGTTACCCGTGAGCAACTGCCCGGAACCCTCAATGGCCGTATCACCACACTCATCGAGAGCAGCGAGCTGGAGCGTGCCGCTGATCTGCAGTTGGAGCCTGAGCATTCGCGCATCATGCTTTGTGGCAACCCGCAGATGATTGAAGACACCCGGGCGCTGCTCAAGAGCCGTGATATGAACCTGGCGATGACACGCCGGCCGGGGCAGGTGGCGGTAGAGAATTATTGGTAGGGCGAGGGTGCATCGCCGAGGCCGTCCACGCGCGGTCATGCCCCGGTATGAGATCGCTTCGCGAGATTTGCACGCTAGAAGGCTGTTCAGGCGCCGCCAACAAAAAGCCCCCACCCGATAGTTCGGATGGGGCTTTTTCTTGCGATTCGTCGCTTGAAGCGTGCCGCTGCTTAAACGACGCCCTGGGCCAGCATGGCATCGGCGACCTTGACGAAGCCGGCGATGTTGGCGCCCTTGACGTAGTTGATCCGGCCATTCTCCTCGCCGTGGGAGACACAGGCATGGTGGATCGACTGCATGATGCTGTGCAGCTTGGTGTCGACTTCACCGGCGGTCCAGTGCAGGCGCATGGCATTCTGGCTCATCTCCAGTCCGCTACAGGCCACACCACCGGCGTTGGATGCCTTGCCCGGCGCGTAGAGGATGCCGGCCTCGAGGAACAGGTCCACAGCCTCCAGGGTCGAGGGCATGTTGGCGCCTTCGGCCACGCAGATGCAGCCGTTCTTCAGCAGTACGCGGGCGTCCTCGCCATCCAGTTCGTTCTGCGTGGCGCAAGGCAGCGCGATGTCGCACGGCAGGCTCCACGGGCGCTGGTCAGCCAGGTAGGTCGCACCGAAGTGCGCGCCCATTTCGTCCAGGCGTCCGCGACGGACGTTCTTCAGGTCCATCAGGTATTGCCACTGCTCATCGGTCAGGCCGTCCGGGAAGTGCAGGGTGCCGCCAGAGTCGGACAGCGAGACAACCCGGCCACCCAGTTCCATGACCTTCTGCGCGGCATACTGGGCCACGTTGCCGGAACCGGAGATCGAAACGCGCTTGCCTTCGAAGCTGCTGCGCACGCTCTTGAGCATTTCCTCGGCGAAGTACACGCAGCCGTAACCCGTGGCTTCCGGACGAATCAGGCTGCCGCCATAGGCCAGGCCCTTGCCAGTCAGGACCGAGGTGAACTGGTTCGATAGGCGCTTGTACTGGCCGAACAGGAAGCCGATTTCCCGGCCGCCGACGCCGATGTCACCGGCCGGCACGTCGAGGTCCGCACCGATGTGGCGGTACAGCTCGGTCATGAATGACTGACAGAAGCGCATCACTTCGTTGTCGCTCTTGCCCTTCGGGTTGAAGTCCGAGCCACCTTTGCCGCCGCCCATGGGCAGGGAGGTGAGGGAGTTCTTGAAGACCTGTTCGAAGGCAAGAAACTTGAGTACGCCAATGTTCACCGACGGGTGAAAACGCAGGCCACCTTTGTATGGGCCGATGGCGCTGTTCATCTGGATACGGAAGCCGCGGTTGACCTGCACACGGCCCTGATCGTCGACCCAGGGTACGCGGAACATGATTGCGCGCTCCGGCTCGACCATGCGTTCGATGATGCCGGCCTGCATGTAATGTGGATGGGTTTCGAGGAATGGCCAGAGGCTGCGAACCACTTCTTCCACCGCCTGGTGGAACTCGGGTTGGTGGGGGTCGCGTTGCTTCAACCGGGCGAGAAAGGCATCTACGGTTTCTATCATCAGTGGGCCCTCGGCGACCGCGTTGTCGGCAGTCATTAATAATTATGGCTGGCGACTGTAGCAAACCTGATTTGCACCACGGAAGTGCGACATGCGTCTCGCATGCCGCCAGAAGGTACATTTGGCCGGCATCGGTCGCGATCAACAGCGCAAACAGGCGTAGAACCGTGCCTGGCCTTCCGGTGTACTCCGGGGCCGACGATGCCGAGCGGACGTGCGGCATCATGAAGCGCGATGTTGCGCCAGATACCAGGCCGCCGGTGCCAGGGCGGTGGATATAGAGATGGCAGGGCGCGTCCGAACCGAGAGCCTGGTGTGGCGCCACTCGACGGTCAGTGCGTCCGGCAGCATTCCCTCCCGTGGCGGTTGGCCATACATAAACGGAGCCTTTCGGCTCCGTTTTCTACTGGCTGTTACTGGGCAAGCTTTTTGTATTTCACCCGATGCGGCTGGGAGGCTGCATCGCCGAGGCGTTTCTTGCGATCGGCTTCGTACTCGGTGTAGTTGCCTTCGAAGAACACGATGCTGCCGTCATCTTCGTAAGAGAGGATATGCGTGGCGACACGGTCGAGGAACCAGCGATCGTGGGAAATCACGATGGCCGCGCCAGGGAAGTCCAGCAAGGCCTCTTCCAGCGAGCGCAGGGTTTCCACGTCGAGGTCGTTGGAGGGTTCGTCGAGCAGCAGCACGTTGGCGCCTTCTTTCAGCGTCAGGGCCAGGTGCAGACGGCCACGCTCACCACCGGAAAGGTCCTTGACGAACTTCTGCTGGTCACCGCCCTTGAAGTTGAAGCGCCCCACGTAGGTGCGCGACGGCACTTCATAGTTGCCGATACGGATCATGTCGGATCCGCCGGATACCGCTTCCCAGACGGACTTGCTGCCGTCGAGATCATCGCGGCTCTGGTCGACGCAAGCGACCTGCACGGTATCGCCGATCTCGATGCTACCCGAGTCCGGCTGTTCCTTGCCCATGATCATGCGGAACAGGGTCGACTTGCCCGCGCCGTTACCGCCGATGACGCCGACGATGGCGCCCTTGGGCATGCTGAACGAAAGGTCATCAATCAGAACGCGGTCGCCGTAGCCCTTGGTCACGTTCTTGAAGTCGATGACCTTGTCGCCCAGGCGTGGCCCGGCAGGGATGTAGATTTCGTTGGTTTCGCTGCGCTTCTGGAATTCCTGCGACTGCATTTCTTCGAAGCGCTGCAAGCGAGCCTTGGACTTCGACTGGCGGGCCTTGGCGCCCTTGCGTACCCACTCCAGCTCTTCCTTCATGGCCTTTTCGTGGGCCGATTGCTGCTTGGATTCCTGCGCCAGGCGGTTGGATTTGGCTTCCAGCCAGCCGGAGTAGTTACCCTCGTAAGGGATGCCTTGGCCGCGGTCGAGTTCGAGAATCCAGCCGGCCACGTTGTCGAGGAAGTAGCGGTCGTGGGTGATCGCAACCACAGTGCCGGTGAAGTCGTGAAGGAAGTGCTCCAGCCAGGCCACCGAGTCGGCGTCCAGGTGGTTGGTCGGTTCGTCCAGCAGCAGCATGTCGGGCGCCGACAGCAGCAGACGGCAGAGCGCTACGCGGCGCTTCTCACCACCGGACAGGTGTTCGACCTTGGCATCCCACGGCGGCAGACGCAGGGCGTCGGCGGCGACTTCCAGCTGGCGCTCGAGATTGTGGCCATCGCTGGCCTGCAGGATCGCTTCGAGCTTGGCCTGCTCGGCGGCAAGCTTGTCGAAGTCGGCATCGGGCTCGGCGTAGGCGGCGTAGACCTCGTCCAGGCGCGCCTGGGCATCCTTGATGCTGCTGACGGCTTCCTCGACGACTTCGCGAACCGTCTTGTTCGGGTCCAGCTCCGGCTCCTGCGGCAGGTAACCGACATTCAGCTCGGGCATCGCCCGCGCTTCACCGTCGAATTCCTTGTCGACCCCGGCCATGATCTTCAACAGGGTGGACTTGCCCGAGCCGTTGAGGCCGAGCACGCCGATCTTGGCGCCGGGGAAGAAGGACAGGGAAATGTTCTTGAGGATTTCACGCTTCGGCGGAACGACTTTGCCGAGTCGATGCATGGTGTAGACGTATTGAGCCATGGAGACGAGTGCCCGTGACGAAGAAATGGAGAGGGACGCGAAACCCGTCGCGATAGACGGGCCAAAACAATTGGGCAAAGCTACCGGAATGACACAGACAGGGCAAACCAGGGGTATGGCTTCGCTGTGATGGCATTTTGACACGTCCCAAGGCATTCTTGCGTCACACGCGCCAGCTACGCTGCCGCTCAGCATCGAAAGGTCCGATCCATTTTGACCGACACTGATCCTCACCCATTGCGCACGCATCGCCCCGAGGGGCTCGTCAAGCTTGGTCGCAACCTCGCCGGGGTGGTGGGTCGGTTTCTGCTGCCTCGGCGTTTCGAACCGCACTGGCAAGCCTGGCGCTACTCGGTCACGGCGTTGGATGCGGTCGAAGCGTGCATCCTCATCACGGGCTTTTCCGGCCGGCTCCTTTATATAAACAGTGCGGCGGCAGCGATGTTCGGCGTGGGTCGCCGCGATCTGTCGCGTTATACCTTGCAGCAATTACTGCCAGCGCTGGCGCCGGAGGCGTTTGACAGCAGTAATGCCGAGGCCGAGATTGCGTTTGATCCGGTGAGCCTGTTACAGCATGGCGAGCACCACCTTTATGCCGTGACCCGCCGAGCGTTGCGTTTGAAAAACGAGGCACGTCCTTCGGGCTTCGTCTGGAGCATGCGCGACATCACACGTGAACATTCGGTGCAGGTTGCACTGGAAGAGCGTGAACGCTTCTGGTCCGAGGTGCTGAGAGCGGTGCCTGACACCCTCTATGTCCAGGATATCCAGAGCGGCAGCGTGGCGTTCAGCAACAGCAATCTCGCCTCCAGGTTGGGCTATAGCGAAGAAGAGCGCGGGGAGGACGTTAACGCGTTCTGGGCGCGTATCAGCCATCCCGACGACCAGGAATATATCTGGCGCCTGTTATCACTGCGCAAGTCGATGCGTGAAGGGGTGGGGCAGGAGTCGCTGCTGCGCTGGCGTCACCGGGACGGCAGTTGGCGCTGGTTCAGCATCCGCGAACACGTGCTGTCACGTGACGACCGTGGCCAGGTCTGGCGCCTGATCGGTGTGGCCCGCGATGTTACCGCGACCATCGAATACAGCCACTCGCTGCGTGACAGCGAGCGTCGCTACCGGTTGCTGGCCGGCAGTCTGCAGGATGTCATTTTCACCACGGACAGCTCGGTTCATATCGACTACGTCAGCCCATCTGTACAGACAGTGTTCGGCTACAGCCCGGAATGGACGATGCGTCACGGGCTCGACCGGGTCGTGACCAAGCCGCGCCAAGCCGCACGCTTCTACGAACTGATGCGCAGGGTACGCAAGGCCTCGTTCAATCTCGCAGCGCTCACGGAGCTCGGACAAAGTCTGCACGGTGAAACGCTGTACTTCGATTGCGTCGCTGCGGACGGCCGGCCAGTGGCAATTGAGTTGCGCATCACGCTGATCTGGAATGAAAACAACCGTTTCGGCGGCGCCCTGTGCGTTGGTCGCGACATCAGCAAGCAGCGCCAGGCAGAGAAAGAACTGCGGCGTGCCGCGACGGTATTCGACCATTCCACGGCGGCCATTGTGGTCACCGACCCTGACGGCAATATCGTCCAGGTCAATGGCGCGTTTGAACGCATCACCGGGTACGCGAGCGCTGAGATTGAGGGCAAGCTGCCGGCCACGCTCAGTGCGGATCGTCAGCAGGCCAACCAGATGACGTTCGTGCGAGACCAGATCCTCGAAATCGGGAAATGGGAAGGCGAACTCTGGCTAAAGCGCAAAAGCGGGGAAGCCTTCCCGTGCTGGATCGGCATTACCGCGGTGCGTGACGCTGATGGCGACCTGGTCAGTTACGTGTGCTTCTTCAGCGACATGAGTGAACGCAAGGCCAGCGAAAAACGCATTCATCGCCTGGCCTACTACGACAGTCTGACTCAGTTGCCGAACCGGACGCTTTTCCAGGATCGCCTGCACAGCAGCCTGCAACTGGCCGCACGGCGTGGCAGCTGGGTGGCGCTGATGTTTCTCGATCTGGATCGCTTCAAACCGATCAACGACTCGCTCGGCCACGCCGCAGGCGACCGTATGCTCAAGGATGTCGCAATGCGGCTGGCGTCATGCGTCGATGAGGACGACACCGTGGCGCGCATGGGCGGCGACGAGTTCACCTTTCTCCTGCATCCAAGCGCCGACCGCGACGAGGTGCTGACCCGCGCGATTCATGTTGCCGATCGAATCCTGGCCAGCCTGACGGAGCCTTTCGTGCTGTCCGGGCGCGAGTTCTTCGTCACCGCCAGCATCGGCATTGCGCTCAGCCCGCAGGACGGCAATGACATCAGCCAGCTGATGAAAAACGCCGACACGGCGATGTACCACGCCAAAGAACGGGGCAAGAACAATTTCCAGTTCTACCAGGCTGAGATGAACGCGCGTGCGCTGGAGCGCCTCGAGCTGGAAAGCGACCTGCGCCATGCGCTTGAACAGCAGCAATTCGTGCTGCACTACCAGCCACAGTTTCGTTCCGACGGCAAAACCCTGACGGGTGTCGAGGCCTTACTGCGCTGGCAACATCCGGATCGGGGTCTGATTCCTCCGGGAGATTTCATTCCGGCATTGGAAGAACTGGGGCTGGTGGTCGAAGTCGGTGACTGGGTACTGGGCGAGGCCTGTCGGCAAATGAACCGCTGGCGGGCGCAAGGAATGGCCGTGCCGAAGGTGTCAGTAAATCTGTCCGCCCGACAATTTGCTTCTGGGCGGCTCGGCCAGCGTATCGCGGCGATCCTGGACGCGAGCGGTGTCCCGCCCAGCTGTCTTGAACTGGAGCTTACCGAGAGCATCCTGATGCGGGATGTCGGCGAGGCGATGCGTATTCTCGAGTCGCTGAAACGGCTGGGCCCCTCAATCGCCATTGATGATTTCGGCACCGGTTATTCCTCACTCAACTACCTCAAGCAGTTCCCGATCGATGTTCTGAAGATCGACCGCAGCTTTGTCGATGGCTTGCCCGCGGGAGAGCAGGACGCTCAGATTGCCCGGGCAATCATTGCGATGGCGCATAGCCTCAAGTTGTCGGTAATTGCCGAAGGCGTAGAAACCCGGGCGCAGTTGGATTTCTTGCGCGAGCATGGCTGCGATGAGGTGCAGGGCTTCTATCTGGGCCGGCCGGTGCCGGCGCAAGCGCTCACCGCGAAAAGCTAAAAGATCGATAGGAACGTTGGAGGCTGGAAAGCTGGATGCCTCATGCCTCAGACGCCATGTCGTCCGCTGCTTCTCGAACGCTCATGTAGCACATGACCAACCCTCATACCCGCGCCCCGGCGGATGAGGTAGAATCCGCGCCTCTTTATTACCGCCAGCTGATTCTCAGGGGACTGCCATGTTCAGCCGTGATTTGACCCTCGCCAAGTACGATGCCGATCTTTTCGCTGCCATGCAGCAGGAAGCCAAGCGCCAGGAAGACCACATCGAGCTGATCGCCTCGGAGAACTACACCAGCCCGGCGGTGATGGAAGCCCAGGGTTCGGTACTGACCAACAAGTACGCCGAAGGCTATCCGGGCAAGCGCTACTACGGTGGCTGCGAGTACGTCGATGTGGTCGAGCAGTTGGCCATCGACCGCGCCAAGGAACTGTTCGGCGCCGACTACGCCAACGTCCAGCCGCACGCCGGTTCGCAAGCCAACGCCGCGGTCTACCTGGCGCTGCTCAGCGCCGGTGACACCATCCTCGGCATGAGCCTGGCCCACGGCGGTCACTTGACCCACGGCGCCAGCGTTTCCTCCTCCGGCAAGCTGTACAACGCCGTGCAGTACGGCATCAACGATCAGGGCCTGATCGATTACGACGAAGTCGAGCGCCTGGCCGTCGAGCACAAGCCGAAGATGATCGTTGCCGGTTTCTCCGCCTACTCGCAACTGTTGGACTTCGCCCGCTTCCGCGAAATCGCCGACAAGGTCGGTGCCTACCTGTTCGTCGACATGGCCCACGTGGCCGGTCTGGTTGCCGCTGGTGTCTATCCGAACCCGGTGCCGTTCGCTGACGTCGTCACCACTACCACTCACAAGACCCTGCGCGGCCCGCGTGGTGGTCTGATCCTGGCCCGCGCCAATGCCGAGATCGAGAAGAAGCTGAACTCCGCCGTCTTCCCAGGCGCCCAGGGCGGCCCGCTGGAACACGTGATCGCCGCCAAGGCGGTTTGCTTCAAGGAAGCGCTGCAGCCTGAGTTCAAAACCTATCAGCAGCAGGTTGTGAAGAACGCCCAGGCCATGGCCGAAGTGTTCATTCAGCGCGGCTTCGACGTGGTCTCCGGCGGCACCCAGAACCACCTGTTCCTGCTCAGCCTGATCAAGCAGGACATCACCGGTAAGGACGCGGATGCCGCGCTGGGCAATGCACACATCACCGTGAACAAGAACAGCGTGCCCAACGACCCGCGTTCGCCGTTCGTGACCTCCGGTCTGCGCATCGGCACCCCGGCTGTCACCACTCGCGGCTTCGGCGAGACCGAGTGCCGCGACCTGGCGGGCTGGATTTGCGACATCCTCGACAACATGGGCGACGAGTCGGTGATCGAAGCGGTCCGCGGCAAGGTCGAGGCGGTCTGCGCCAAGTTCCCGGTCTACGGTAAGTAAGACGCTTCATGCAGTAGCGAAAGCCCGGCCTTTGCCGGGCTTTTTCGTTTTCACGAGAAAGCGCCCGCGTTACGACGCGTCAAGGCAAAGTGCTATCTGGTACTGTGCCTGCCAGGCCGCCTGGGTTAAGTTTCACTCAGGATTTGCCCGGTTCAGGTCATCGGAGAGGCTCTATGCAGCTCAAGCACAAGATCGCCGCTCTCAGCATTCTGCCCCTGTTGTTGGCTGTTGCAGTGGTCTGTGCGCTGGTGCTGTTTCAGAATCAGCGTCTCGGCGAGCAGCAGGCGAAGCTGATCGAAAGCAGCATCCTGGCGAGCAAGCAGGCCGAGCTGAAGAACTACGTCGAAATGGCCTTGAGCACCATTGCGCCGCTCTACGACAGCGGACAGGACGATGAAGCGACCAAACAGAAAGTGCTCGCCGCGCTGGGGCGATTCAGCTTCGGCAGCGATGGCTATTTCTTTGTCTACGACCGCAGCGGACGCAACCTGATGCACCCGCGTCAGCACGAGTTGGTCGGCAAGGATCTGTGGAACATGACCGATCCCAACGGTCTGAAGGTGATCCAGGCGCTCATGCAGAGCGCCGAGACCGGTAGCGGTTTTCAGCGCTACGCCTGGCAAAAACCCTCCACCGGACAGTTCGCCGCGAAACTCGCTTATGTGGTGATGCTCGAGCGTTGGGGCTGGATGCTGGGTACCGGTATTTACCTTGAAGATGTGGACCAGGCGATCCTGCAGGTTCGCAAGGAGGTCGCCAGCGGTATCCACACCACCATGCTGGCCATCGCCGGCGTCGCGCTCGTCGCGGTGTTGCTGGTCTTCACCAGTGGTCTGACGCTCAACGTCAGCGAACGGCGGCTGGCCGACCGCAAGCTGCAGTTGCTGACCCAGCGCATCGTAAGCTTGCAGGAAGAGGAACGCTCACGTGTTTCCCGAGAGCTGCATGACGGCATCAGCCAACTGCTGGTGTCGATCAAGTTCCAGTTCGAGCTGGCCAGCCATGAGCTTGCCAGCGGTAATCCCAATGCGCAGGCAACGCTGGATCTCGGCACCGAGCGGCTGGCTGGAGCGATTGGCGAGGTTCGGCGCATCTCCCATGATTTGCACCCGTCGCTGCTCGACACGCTGGGCTTGTCGGCTGCTGTTGGCCAGCTTGTGGCCGAGTTCGAACAGCGCAGCGGGCTGAAGATGCTATACAGCAACGGCCTTGGTGAGCGTGATCCTGACGATTCGGTGGCTGTTGCGCTGTTCCGTGTGCTCCAGGAAGCGCTGGCCAATGTCGAACGTCATGCTGCAGCGCAGGCTGTGCACATCAATCTGGACGGCGACGACGTATCGGTGCGTCTGTGCGTGAGGGACGACGGGATTGGCTTCAACCCGCGTCATCTCGATAGCATCAAGGGCGGCGGCATCGGCTTGCGTAACATCCGCGAACGGGTTGAGCACTTCGGTGGACGTTTTAGCCTGCTGTCGGAAGCCGGCGGTACGGAACTGGCTGTCACCCTGCCGGCACGGGTCGGCTGAATGATCGAACTTCAATACAAGAGGCCCGCTCGATGAACCCACACGCGTGTATCAAGGTGGCTCTGATCGACGACCATGCCCTGGTTCGGGACGGCATCCGCGCTCTGCTGATGGCGATTCCCGAACTGGATGTGGTTGGCGAAGCTGGAAGCGGCGCCGAGGCGCTTGAACTGCTGGATCGCGTCACAGCCGATGTGGTGTTGATGGACATCGGCCTGAAGGACATGAACGGCCTCGAGCTGACGCAATCGCTGCGCCAGCAGTTTCCGGACTTGCGCGTGCTGATTCTGAGCATGTACGACAATCAGGAGTACGTGAACACCTCGGTGAAGGTCGGGGCCAGTGGCTATGTGCTGAAAGACGCACCGTCCCGCGAAATCATTGTTGCGATCCAGGCGATTGCCGCCGGTGGCACCTACTACAGCGAGGGCATCGCCGAAAAGCTGGCCAGCCGGAGTGCCGAGGAGCGTGAACTTACCCCGCGTGAGCGCGAAGTGCTGCTGATGCTGGCACAAGGGCACAACAACAAAACCATGGCGCGCGAACTGCAGATCAGCGTGCGAACGGTAGAAACCCATCGGCTGAGCATTCGCCGCAAGCTGGATATCGATCGACCGGCGGACCTGATGAAGCACGCCATGGTGCATGGCTGGCTACCGGGGCAGCATTGAGCCAAGCGCGTGTTTGTGCCTCCCGCCAGGTGCGCGCTAAAAGCAGGCGGTGTTCAGCGGCGGCTTCTGTAGGATAGGCCCATCCAATTCTCCGGGACGCGCCATGAGCCAGGCCTCTACCAGATTGATTCCGCCGCCACCCTTGGTCTACCTGACTTTCATTGGTTGTGCCTGGGGCCTGTCGACATGGGTGCCGCTGGACCTGCCTGTACATGAACTGGCGTTCTATGCCGGCTGGGTGTCGATAACGTTGGGCGTCGTGCTGATGCTCTGGTCGGCCCTGGAAATGCATCGCTATCGCACCACCATCAACCCCTACGGCAAGCCGAGCAGCTTGTTGCAGAGCGGGCCGTTTCGTTTCTCGCGCAATCCGATCTATCTGGCTGATACCTTTATCTATTGCGGTGTCGGGTTGTTGCTGAACAGCGTCTGGCCGTGGCTGCTGCTGCCCATGCTTATCCTGTGTATGCAGCGCACCGTGATCATTCATGAAGAGCACCTGCTGCTGCGATTGTTCGGTGATGATTACCGTATGTACCGTCGTCGCGTGCGGCGCTGGATCTGAGCGGTCGCCTATAGTGAAACTGAGGCTTTCGGGGAGTGGACAGGATGAATGAGACAAGCAGCGACCGCCGGCGCTTCCAGCGCTTTGAATTCGATGCCGAAACGGAGCTGATGCAGGGGCAGCGTTGCTGGCCCGTGCAACTCCACGATCTTTCGCTGAGGGGTTTGTTGGTGCATTGCCCAGCGGACTGGGATG
Source organism: Stutzerimonas stutzeri SDM-LAC (assembly GCF_000235745.1). GTDB lineage: Bacteria > Pseudomonadota > Gammaproteobacteria > Pseudomonadales > Pseudomonadaceae > Stutzerimonas > Stutzerimonas stutzeri_H. The sequence goes on from NZ_AGSX01000039.1 coordinate 13,889, forward strand.
CCGATCCCGCCCAGCCGTTCGAAGCACGTATCCGGCTCGCCGATGACGCCGAGGTGCGCATGGAGGTCGAGATGACGCATAGCGAAGGCGAGCTGGTCGGTATGGTCTGCCGGCATATAGACGTCGACTCGATCAGCCACCTGCGGCGGCTGGTCGAGCTCAACCTCGGTGACGAAGCGCTGCTTGAGCGTGAGCTGGCGGCGCTCGGTGAGCCTCGGTAGGCGGTGATTACTCGAACAACGCATCAAGCGCCTGTTCAAGCCGCGTCACCGCGATAATCTGCAGCCCGGCGGGTGCCTCTTTCGGCGCATTGCCCTTGGGCACGATGGCACGCTTGAAACCATGCTTAGCGGCTTCCTTCAGCCGCTCCTGGCCGCTCGGCACCGGGCGGATCTCGCCGGACAGGCCGACTTCGCCGAAGACCAAAAGATCAGTATCCAGCGGACGATTGCGCAGACTGGAAATCACCGCTGCCATCAGCGCGAGGTCCGACGCTGTCTCGAGTACCTTAACGCCACCCACCACGTTGATGAACACGTCCTGGTCGTAGGTCGGAATGCTGCCGTGGCGATGCAGGACGGCCAGCAGCATGGCCAGGCGATTCTGATCGAGACCCAGGGTGACGCGCCGCGGATTGGCCATATGGCTGGTGTCGACCAGCGCCTGTACCTCGACCAGCATCGGCCGGGTGCCTTCCCAGGTGGCCATGACCACACTGCCAGGCACCGCTTCCTGGGCACGGGTGAGGAAGATCGCCGAGGGGTTGGTGACTTCCTTCAGGCCCTTGTCGGTCATGCCGAATACGCCCAGCTCGTTGATGGCGCCGAAACGGTTCTTTACTGCTCTGAGCAAACGCAGACGGCCGTCTGATTCGCCTTCGAAGTACAGCACTGTATCGACCATGTGCTCCAGCACCCTCGGCCCCGCCAATGCGCCTTCCTTGGTCACGTGACCGACGAGGAAGATCGCCGTGCCGCTCTGCTTGGCATAGCGCACCAGCAGCGCCGCGCTCTCGCGCACCTGGGCGACGCCGCCGGGTGCCGATTGCAATTGCTCGGTGAAGATGGTCTGGATCGAGTCGATGACCATCACCTTGGGCTTTTCCAGCCGTGCGGTGGCAATGATTGATTCGATGCAGGTCTCGGTCATCACCTTGAGCTGGTCTTGCGGCAGGTCCAGGCGGCGCGCACGCATGGCCACCTGCTGCTGGGATTCCTCGCCGGTGACGTAGAGCGCGGGGAAGCGCTGGGCGATGGCGCAGAGTGTCTGCAGCAGAATGGTGGATTTGCCGATTCCGGGGTCGCCGCCGATCAGCACCACCGAGCCGTCGACCAGGCCACCGCCGAGCACGCGATCGAGCTCGCCGGATGCCGTGGAGAAGCGCGGTACTTCCTCGACGCTGACTTCGGCGAGGGTCTTGATGTTGGCTTTCTCACCGGCCCAGCCAGCGCGACCACTCGGCGGTGCTGCACCGTCGATGATGGTTTCCACCAGGGTATTCCAGGCATCACAATCGCCGCATTGGCCAGCCCACTTCGGGAAGGTCGAGCCGCATTCGGTGCAACCATACATGCGCTTGGCCTTGGCCATGAGAAACTCCGGGTCGGATGAGAGGAAGCGCATGATAACGACTGGCTTGATCGACATCAGCCACAAGCACCACGCAAGTCGCGAGACTGTAAACAAATCGAACAGGAGTGAGCCCCATGCGCCATTTGTTGTTTCTGCACCTGTTGGGTGCCAGTGTCTGGGTGGGTGGTCATTTGGTCCTGTTGTTCAGTGTGCTGCCCGGCGCGCTGAAACACCGTGATGTCCAGCCGGTGCGCGCATTCGAGCAGCTCTACGAGCGGGTCGGCATTCCGGCCTTGCTGGTCCAGATCGTTACCGGCGTCTGGTTAGCAGGCAAATGGTTGCCGCATTCGCAGTGGTTCAGCGACTCGCCTATCGCTCATCTGGTTCAGGCCAAGCTGGTTTTACTGGCGTTCACGGCGGTGCTGGGCGTACATGCGCGGCTGGCGATCATCCCGAAGCTGGATGCGCAGCGTTTGCCACAACTGGGCGTGCATATCGTGCTCATCACGCTGACCGCCGTGGCGTTTGCCTGGGTCGGTACGGGATTCAGATTCGGCGGTTTGTTCTAGACGGATGGTTGCTGAGGTGCAGCTGACGCGGCGGGACGGTGCCGGCGAGCAGGGAGCGAGGGGCGGAGATCGGCGAGTCGGGTAGAGAAAAGGTGTGTGATGTTCAGCATTCGTCCCGCGACCCATCGCCGATAGCTGGCGCGTGGGTGCGGGACATGCACGGTGCTGGGATAGCTTAGCCGCCGCAGCCACCGCAGCAGCTGCCGCTTGCGTGCTTGAGTTCGCGGCTGATGTCGTTCTTCAGCGTCGCCTGCTCTTGCTTGAGTGCGCTGAGTGCTTCGTCGTCCAGCGTTACTGCACCGGCTTCGGCGCTACGGATTTTCTGGTCCAGCGCTTCATAAGCGTCTGTCTTGCTCGCGAACGAGGCATTCTGCTGACGCAGCTTCGCCAGCTGTGCTTGCTTCTCGGGAAAGTCTTTGGCGAGCGCTTGATGTTCGACCTGCATGGTGTTGCTCCGGGCTGTTTCTGAAGGTTTGTACATTAGCGGTGCGACTCTCCATTCGTTATTGATGGCGATCAAGATCAGGCTATCCCGCGCCCCGCCCGTCATCGAGCGCTCTGGCGCGGCGGTTGGCTCCACCTTTGCCTATAATCTCCGAGCCATACGGCCGGCGCTTCAGCCGCACCTTCAATTTGAATGGGATATCCGCAGATGGGCATGATCAGCGAATTCAAAGCGTTTGCAGTCAGGGGCAATGTGATCGACATGGCGGTGGGGATTATCATCGGCGCCGCCTTCACCAAGATCGTCTCGTCATTCGTCGCCGATATTGTCACGCCGCCATTGGGGCTGTTGATTGGCGGTGTGGATTTCTCGGATCTCTCTATCGTGCTCAAGCAGGCGGTCGGCGATACGCCGGCGGTGACCTTGAGCTACGGCAGTTTTCTGCAGACGCTGTTTGACTTCATCATCGTGGCTTTCGCCATCTTCCTCGCCGTGAAGGGCATCAACAGCCTGAAGCGCAAGGAAGCGGAGGCGCCGTCTGCACCGCCAGCGCCAAGCAAGGAAGAAGTGCTGCTCACCGAGATTCGCGATGCATTGCGGGCGCAGAATCGGCCCTGAATCTGATGCTTGGCGGTATCCAGCCGGCGTTTATGGCTCTGCTTCTGATCAAGCCGTGATCAATCGTTTGAGCCATTCAAGCAGTACGCTTGGCAGCAGTTCAGGTCTGGGCAGCAAGGCGTATTGCTGGGCACCGAAGATATTCGGCAGGTAGTTTGCGGCCTGGCGATCAATGGTCAGGCAGAAGGTCGAGACGCCCTGCAGGTTGGCTTCGGTCACTGCCTGTCGCATGTCCTCCACGCCATAGCGACCCTCGTAGTCATCCTTGTCGTTCGGTTTGCCATCGGAGAGCAGCAGCAGTAGACGATGCGTGGCGGCCTGCTGCAGCAGTTCACTGCTCGCGTGACGAATCGCCGCGCCGGCGCGGGTGTAGTGTTCCGGCTCCAGCGCGCTGATGTGCAGGGCCACGTCCTGGCTGAAGGGTTCGTCGAAGCGTTTCAGTTGGCGCACGATCACGGCATCCGGGCCTTCGCCCGAAAACGCCTGCACCGCGTAAGGCTCACCGAGACTTTCCAGCGCGATACAGACGATGAGCAGCGCTTCACGCTCCACATCGATGATTCGGCGTCCGGCTGATACCCAGCCGTCCGTCGAGCCGCTGACATCGATCAGCAAGGTAATCGCCAAATCCCGTTCCGTCGTGCGTCGGCTCTGGTACAGCGCATCGGACAACGAGCCACCGGCTCGGAAATCGGCGTAGCTGTCGATATAGGCCTGCAGGTCGATTTCATCACCGTCCAGTTGTCGGCGACGTGTCACGCGGCGGGCCCTCAGCATTTCGAAACGTCGGCGGATCTGGTTCAGCATCGAACGGTGTTGATCCAGCGTAGCGTTCACCCATTGCTGTGAGCCGGGCAGATTGGGCAGCACGCGAACGGTGGCGCCGGGCTGGCGGTAATGCCCGGTGCGGTAATCCCATTCGGGGTAATGCAGCCCCTGACCATCGGCAATGGCGCGTTTGAGTTGCAGGGCCGTGTTGCTGTCGGGCGGATCGTCCGAAATCAGTACCTCTTTGGGGCGTCCGGGTGTCGATACCAGGCGCGCCTCGGGCAGTTCGGAGAGCATGTCGCCGTACTCGTCGGCGCTGGTGTCCTCGTCATGATCAACCGGACGATTGAGGCCCAGCGGGTCTTCGGCGTGCTGGTGCGGCTCATCGGCCTGCACCATGAATATGCCGTCGTCGTGCTTGTCCTCATCATCCCTGGCGTCGCGGATATCGGGACGCCTCGGCAGCTGGGCGCTACGCGGCGGCGTTGTGTCGGTGGAGGTTTCACCGCCGTCCGGCAGCATTCTGGCCGGCTCTGCTGCGGTACTGCCAGGCCGAAGCAGGCTGCCGGTCCACCAGTCGTGAAGCAGCGGCGCATTGCCGAGCGAACGATCCTGCGCGGATAACCCCAGCGTGGTCAGCACTGGATAGATTAACCGCTGCGAATGCGCAGGCGATTCACTGAGCGGGAAATCCTTCGGTGCGTGGCCGCACGGGCTCGCGAGCAACTGACGCAGCAGTGCTTCAAGCCGCTGGCGCTCCGGCGAGAACGCGGCGAGTGCGGGGCGTTGTTGTAGCGCCTGTTGCCGTAACCGCTCGATCGCGGTGGCCATGCCTGGCAGCATTTCAGCCAGTGCTTCATCGACCGCCCAGGCTTCGAGCAGCAGGTAGACGTCGGCCTGCAGGGAGGAGAACGTTTCGTCGATGAGGTTGGCACTGCCGCGTTGGGCGCGTATCGCCTGTTGCAGCGCCATGATTCGATAAAGCTCGTTACCGTGATCGACGTCCTCGATGCCTGAATCGGCGGGCAGCCATAGGCGCTGGCCATCAGTGGCCGGAACTGGCTGACACTGCCAGGGATGCTGAGCACGACGAAACAGCCGCGCCAGCAAGGTGGGACGCGCGGGAGGCTGCGCGATTCTGATCGGGTAGCTTGTGCCCGTGATGGCGGTAATCAGCAGGTCGAGGCGAGGCGCCGCATCTGCAAGCACTACGGTCGGCGGGCCTTTCGGCAGCGGACGGTAACGACGCCATAGCCTCTGCGCAAACACCGTGGCATGGCGCGCGGCGTCGCTGACCAGCTCCTCGGCTTCAGCCATGGCAGCGGCAAGCGTAGTGGCGACGCTTCTCGGCGTGTTTGGCCGCGCAAACGTGGCGCGGGAAGGTGCAGTGGCTAAACAAAGGTGCCGTTCACCAGATCGCGCAAGGTGCTGACCATCGAGGGCTCGTCGGACAGCGGTGAAACCACCGCGGCGTAGCAAGCCTCCCGTACCGGAATGCCGCAGAGGGTCAGCGTGCCGGCCGCGATCAGCAGCCGGGTGCTAGGGACTTCCGCCAGGCCGCGATCACGCAACTGGCGAATGCGCAGGGCAAGACTGACCAGGCCTTTGGCGAGCGCCGGCTCGATCCCACTTTCGTGCTGCACGATCAGCGCCTCGTGCTCGGGTGCCGGGAAATCCAGATCCATCGCAACGAAGCGCTGGCGGGTGCTGGGCTTGAGGTCTTTGAGCATGCGCTGGTAGCCGGGGTTGTAGGACACGACCAGCTGAAAACCGGGTGCTGCCCGAACGTTTTCACCGGTCTTGTCGATTGGCAGCGTTCGCCGGTAATCGGTCAGTGCGTGCAGCACCACCACGGTGTCCTGCCGCGCCTCGACGACCTCATCGAGATAGCAGATCGCCCCTTCGCGAACGGCTCGGGTTAACGGTCCATCCTGCCAGACAGTACCGTCATGGCGGATCAGGTAACGGCCGATCAAGTCACTGGCCGCGAGGTCGTCGTGGCAGGGAATAGTGATCAGCGGCCGACCCAGGCGCCAGGCCATGTGCTCGACGAAGCGCGTCTTGCCGCAGCCGGTCGGGCCCTTGAGCATGACCGCCAAACCCCGCTTGTGGCATTGCTCGAACAGCGTGACCTCGTTGCCCGCGGGCCGGTACCAGGGCTCGCTGTGTGGTTGCTGAGCGGTGAGGTCGTGAACGGACTGATCCACGCCCACCTCAGACGGCCCGGTGGTCTGCACGTATGCCGGCTTCTGTCAGGCCGTGTTCCTCGACCTCGAAATGCGGCCGGTAGCTGAAGAAGTCGTAGATAAACAAGCCGACCCCAGTTGCGAAAATGCTGGCCGTCGAAATCAGCATCACGAAGTGAATCTGAATCTTCAATTGAGTATCCAGGTAGCCCATGCCCATGATCCGTTCCAGGTACACCTGACCGATTCCGGCGGTGGCGAACGAAAGCGTCATGCCGAACATGCCGGCCAGCTGCAGCCAGAACGCCCAGTAGCCGATGGTGGTGCCTTGTTCAGGCCGCTTGTTGGTCAGCGACGGCAGGGCGTAGGTGATCATCGCCAGCACAATCATGGCGTAGGCGCCATAAAACGCCGCGTGACCGTGCATGGCGGTGATCAGCGTGCCGTGGGTCCACTTGTTGATGCTTGGCCAGGTATGCGCCAGCCCCAGCAAGCCCGCGCCGAACAGGGTGAAAATCGTGCTGCCAAGGGTCCAGTGCAGCGCCAGCGAGTTGGGGTGTGCCATGCCTGAGCGGCGCATGGCGCTATAGGCATACATCGCCATGCCGATGATCGCGAGCGGCTCCAGCGCGCTGAAGAAACCGCCAATCGGCAGCCAGTAATGCGGCACGCCGACCCAGTAGTAATGGTGCGCGGTGCCGATAATGCCGGCGATGAATACCAGGCCGACGATCACGTACAGCCACTTCTCCAGCACTTCACGATCCGCCCCGGAGAGGCGAATCAGCAGATACGCGAGAAAGGCGCCCATGATCATCATCCACACGCCCTCGACCCACAGGTGAATGGTCCACCAGCGGTAGAAGATGGAGACCGTGTAGTTCTCGTAATGCAGCAGGGCGGGGAAGAACAGCACGGCGGAGCTGACCAGTCCGAGCAGCAGCACACCCTCGGTGGTCGTGAATCGGCCTGATTTCTTGATCGTCATGCCGATGTTGTAGAGGAAGATCAGCATGCAGATGACGATGACGATTTTATGCGGCAGCGGCTGCTCCAGCAGCTTGTTGCCGGTGCCGTAACCGAACAGGTAGCCGATGATCGCGGTAACGCCCATGGCGGTCCACAGCCCCAGCTGGATGTAAGCGAGCTTGGTGCTGTGTAGTTCGGTGCGCGACTCATCGGGCACCATCCAGTAGGTTGCGCCCATGAAGCCGGTCAGGACCCAGACGATCAGCAGGTTGGTGTGGATGACCTTGGTGACGTCGAACGGCAGGATGTTCAGCAGCGGATCCGGACCGAGGTATTTGGTGGCCGACAGCAGGCCGAACACCAATTGCAGTCCGAACAGCACCATTGCGACGGCGAAGTACCAGTAGGCGACCGATTGTGATTTATAGCGCATGGCTGAACCCCTGCATGTTCGTCCGGCGGGCAGTGCGCACCGCACTCATTTGAATGACGCCAGGTACTGCACCAACTGATCGATCTGCTCGTCGGTCAGCGATTCGGCATAACTGGTGGGCATGAAGGACACGCCCTCGGCTGAGTACATCTCCCCAGGATGCAGGTAGGCGCTTGGCGAAACGATCGATTCACGGATATAGCTTTCGACGCTGTCGGCTTTACCGCTGTAACCCGGCGAGTCGAGGGTTTGCTGTGCCCGTGTTGCGACGCCAGCCAACGTCGGCCCCGCAAGGTTCACGCCGGGCGCAATGGAATGGCAGGCGTTGCACGCCGGGCTGGCGGTGCGGAACAGTGCCTCGCCGAGGGCAATCGGGCTTTCGTTGCCTGAGACTGGCCGAGCGCCGGGCGGCATCTGGTTCTCGGTCTTGCCGGGGCCGGAAATATCCTGCTGGGCAATGGTCAGGCTGGTGCCGGGGATCGAGGAGCCGGTGACCAGAATGGGTCTCGGTGGCCAGCCCTGGTTGTCGACATTGGCGACCCAGTCGAGGAACGCGATGAGGTCGTCGATTTCCGTGTCTTCGAGGTTGGGATTAGGCATCAGTCGGCGATGCTGTTCCTCGTTATAAAACCGTTCTGGTTCCTTCAGGAAAGCCTTGAGATAGGGTGCGCCGCGCAGCTGTGTGATCTTGGTCAGATCGGGCGCGTAGTAGGCGCCTTCACCGAACAGCGTGTGGCAATTGATGCAGTTGTTGGCGTGCCATACGTCGTTACCTCGGGTGACCGCCGGGGTGATGCTGTCGGCATTGGTCAGCTCTGGAAACTGCCGGTGGCTGTCGATCGTCATTCCGAGGAATGCCAGTGCGGCAACCAGAGTCGAGCCGATGGCGAACAGGCGGGTTTGTCGTTTGTTCATTGCAGGCTCCCGCTAAACGCCGATTCCGGCCCAGTGGACGATACCCATGACGCCGGCATAGATGGCTGCCGCAGCCATTAGCGCCAGCACCACAAAACTGAGGACTCTGAAGAACTTAACCAAAGCTGTGCTCCTTTCGTTCGCTGCGGGGCTGCGGTTAGTCGGGATTTGTTTGGCTCGTTTTCGTGTCAGTGCGGCGCTGGATATTCACCAGCACCACGGTGTCGGTCAGCGCGCGCATCGCGTGTTCAACGTTTCCAGCCAGATAGAGGTGATCGTTCACCTGCATGGGGTGCCAGCTGTCGTACGCCTGCACCTCGATACTGCCCTGCAGACAGTGCAGGGTGATGGCGCCTGCGACAGCGTGGGGTGGAACCTGTTTGCCGGCAGGCAGGCACAGGCGCATGACCTCGAGTTCTGGGGTGCTGACGATCGCTTGAGAGTGCAGAGCAGGTGTTTGAGGGTGGGCGAGGAGATTGACCACTTCACCCGATTGAGCATGGTGCAAGGCCATGAGTCATCACCAAACCAAACGTGTACTCGCAGCCTAGTCCAGGGACAGCGATACGTCGAATGGGATTCGGGGCTGGAACCTGCATGCCGTGGGGAGGCCGGGCGAAGACCGCCGTATCGTCTGCTTTGCACGCTACAGGCTGTCGTGTCTGCCAGGTTTTGATAGGTGTTCTGATCACCGTCACGCGATGACCGCGTGCCCTGTCAGGTAATCCACGGTGCGAGGCCTTGCCGAGCCTTGCAGGCTGGCAGAGGCATCGCCAGAATGGCAGCATCAATCGTGGCCACAAGGCCACTCCTGCAAGGATTTCCAATGCCCGAAACCGTCGCTGCCGGCCTGCGCCTGGCGCCTGATGCGCTGACCCGTCCCTTCGAACCCAGCCAGTTCGCTTTCAAGACCACCGATGAACTGGAACCCTTTCTCGGCGTGCTCGGACAGGAGCGGGCCGTCGAGGCGCTGCAGTTCGGGGTGGCGATGCCGCGCCCTGGCTATAACGTGTATGTGATGGGCGAGCCGGGGACCGGGCGGTTCTCGTTTGTGCGTCGCTACCTCAAGGCCGAAGGCAAGCGGCTCGATACGCCGTCGGACTGGCTCTATGTAAACAACTTCGACGAGCCTCGCGAGCCGCGTGTCGTGGAATTGCCGCAAGGCGGTGCGGGTGAGTTCATTGCCGATGTTGGGCAGTTGATCGACAACCTGATGGCTACCTTTCCGGCCGTGTTCGAACATCCGAGCTTCCAGCAAAAGAAGAGCGCCATCGACCGTGCCTTCAATCAGCGCTACGACAAGGCTCTGGATGTCATCGAAAAGCTGGCGCTAGAAAAAGAAATCGCGCTGTATCGCGACAGCACAAACATTGCGTTCACGCCGATGAAGGACGGCAAGTCGATGGACGAGGCGGAATTCGCCCAGCTGCCGGAAGCGGAGCGCGAGCGTTACCACGAGGATATTTCGGCGCTGGAAGTCCATCTGAATGAGGGGCTTGCAAGCCTGCCGCAGTGGAAGCGCGAGTCCAGTAATCAGCTGCGACAGCTGAATGACGAAACCATCAGCCAGGCGCTGCAGCCGCTGCTGGCGCCGCTGTCCGAAAAATACGCCGAGAACGCAGGCATCGAGGCTTACCTGCAAGCCGTACAGGTCAACCTGCTGAAAACGGTGGTGGAGCAGCTAGTCGACGAAAACCGTCCCGATGCCCAGACCCGCCAGCTTCTCGAAGAGCAGTACAGCCCGAGCTTGGTCGTCGGTCATCCGCTCGACGGCGGCGCGCCGGTGGTGTTCGAGCCGCATCCAACCTACGACAACCTGTTTGGCCGTATTGAATACAGCACCGATCAGGGCGCGCTCTACACCAGCTACCGCCAGCTGCGTCCCGGCGCGCTGCACCGCGCCAACGGTGGCTTCCTGATGCTCGAAGCGGAAAAGATGCTCAGCGAGCCCTTCGTCTGGGAAGCGCTGAAGCGTGCCTTGCAGTCGCGCAAGCTGAAGATGGAGTCGCCGCTTGCCGAGCTGGGGCGACTGGCCACGGTGACGCTTAATCCGGAAGTCATCCCGCTCAACGTCAAGGTCGTGATCATTGGCTCGCGCCAGCTCTATTACACCTTGCAGGACCTGGATCCGGACTTTCAGGAGATGTTTCGCGTACTGGTGGATTTCGATGAAGAGATCCCGCTGGCCGAGGACAGCCTCGAGCAGTTTGCACAACTGATGAAAACGCGCACGTCTGAAGAGGGAATGGCGCCGTTGACTGCCGCAGCCGTAGCGCGTCTGGCGACCTACAGTGCCCGTTTGGCCGAGCACCAGGGGCGCTTGTCGGCCCGGATCGGTGATCTCTTCCAGCTGGTCAGTGAGGCGGATTTCATCCGTCAGCTGGCCAAGGATGAAGTCACCGATGTCGGCCATATCGAGCGGGCACTGAAAGCCAAGGCCACTCGAACCGGACGTGTCTCGGCGCGCATTCTCGAAGACATCCTTGCAGGCGTGATCCTGATCGATAGCGAAGGCGCAGCCATCGGCAAGTGCAATGGCCTGACCGTCCTCGAAGTGGGCGATTCGGCGTTTGGTATGCCCGCGCGGATTTCCGCCACTGTTTATCCGGGTGGTTCGGGGATTGTCGACATCGAACGTGAGGTTAACCTCGGTCAGCCGATTCACTCCAAAGGCGTGATGATCCTGACCGGCTTTCTCGGCAGCCGCTACGCGCAGGAATTCCCGCTGGAGATTTCCGCCAGCATCGCGCTGGAGCAATCCTACGGCTATGTCGATGGCGACAGCGCCTCGCTCGGCGAGTGCTGCGCACTGATTTCGGCCATTTCGCGGACGCCGCTCAAGCAGTGCTTCGCGATTACCGGCTCGATCAACCAGTTCGGCGAGGTGCAGGCGGTCGGTGGCGTGAACGAGAAGATCGAGGGCTTTTTCCGCCTATGCGAAGCACGCGGCTTGACTGGAGAGCAGGGTGCGATCATTCCTTTCGCCAACGTTACGACGCTGATGCTCGACGAGCGCGTGCTCGAAGCCGTGCGGCAGGAGCGCTTCCACATCTACGCGGTGCGTCATGTGGATGAAGCGCTTTCGCTGTTGGTGGGTGAGCCTGTAGGCGCGGCAGACAAGGATGGCCAGTTCCCTAAGGGCAGCGTCAATGCGCGCGTGGTTGAGCGCTTGCGCGATATAGCCGAGATCGAACTGGAAGACGATCAGCGAAGCGATGCGGCGTCGCCCGAGGAAGTGCTGGCTGCCGCTCAGGCAAAAGGAGTTGAGCAAGGATAATTGGCTATCTGAGCACTATCTGGACGGAACGATACGGCGCGCGACGGGTCTGCAATGGAAGAGAGCTTCCACTCTCTATCCACAAGGTTATCCACAGTATTTGTGGATAACGGATTTGCGGCCCTTTCCTCTGATAGAGGGCACGCAACCGAGCGCGAGGATCGCCGTCATGCCGCAAACACTCTGTTTGAACCGCCAGTGCCTGGGGCTCGTAACCCGCATCGAATGCATCATCCGGCCACTGTCCGGCGGCAACGGTTTGTGGACATTGCTCTGTGCGGCAGGAATCGATGCTGGGCAACCTACTGCAATCAAAGCCCAAGGCCCGTTTCATGGGCCCCGCGAGGCCGAGTCGGTGCTGAAAGCGATTGCCGAGAATCTTTATGGGCAGGGCTATGCCGTATCGGAATCGCCATCGATCTGGCAACTGCACATGCTCGCCGAACTACGCAAGGTCAACGCAAACCAGTCGCGCTATCTAAGTGGATGGGGCGCAAAGTCCTGAGCGCACCGGCCGAACGCGCTAGCGCGGTTCCGGTACTGGCGCTTGTTTGGCTCCCTAAAGGGTACTTCGCGGATTTCTTATCCACAGTGAAACATGCCGCCATAGCGTCGCATTGAACACTGCGTAGCGCTGCGTATACTCGCCTGCCGAACCCGTCCTGCCTAGTGAGAACAGATGGAACGCTTGATCGAAAACACCATGTACGCCGCCCGTTGGCTGTTGGCGCCTATTTACTTCGGCCTGGCCTTCGCCCTGCTGGCGTTGGCGATCAAGTTCTTTCAAGAGATCTGGCACATCCTTCCTGCGGTGCTTTCTCTCAGCGAAGGCGATCTGATCCTCAAGCTGCTCTCGCTGATCGATATGGCGCTGGTGGGTGGTTTGCTGGTGATGGTGATGCTGTCTGGCTACGAGAATTTCGTTTCGCAACTGAATGTGGATGAGGGCAAGGAAAAGCTCGACTGGCTCGGGAAGATGGATTCCGGCTCATTGAAGATGAAGGTTGCTGCCTCGATTGTGGCGATCTCGTCGATCCATCTGCTGCGCATGTTCATGGACGCGCAACAGCTCGAGAGCGAACAGTTGATGTGGTACGTGATCATCCATCTGACGTTCGTCTTTTCGGCCTTCGCCATGGGCTATCTGGATAAGCTCACCAAGCACTAATGTGGTTCGTGCTGTGCTGTGCCGGTTTCTCACGCCTTCCGTGCTGTTCAATAGAACAGCCCTGGGTGGGCGTCGCTGAACGCTGTGCTAGGCTGTGCGGCCTTTTTTCCAGCGGAGCCGATGCATGACTGACCTGAATCTATCAACCGACGAAACGCGCGTGAGCTACGGGATCGGCCGTCAGCTGGGCGATCAACTGCGTGAGAATCCGCCCCCAGGGATCAGCCTGGATGCAGTGATCGCAGGTATTCGTGATGCTTTTTCGGGTACAGCCAGCCAGGTTGGCCCTGAAGAGCTCAACGCCAGCTTTGCGGTCATTCGCGAACGCATGCAAGCCGAGGCGCAGCAGAAGGCTGAAGCCGCTGCCGGTGAAGGCAAGGCGTTTCTGGCCAAAAACGGCCAGCGTGACGGGGTGACTACCCTGCCATCAGGTCTGCAATACGAAGTGCTGACCGCTGGCGAGGGCGACAAGCCCAGCGCTGAGGATCAGGTGCGTACCCATTATCACGGCACCTTGATCGATGGCACGGTCTTCGACAGCTCCTACCAGCGCGGCCAGCCGGCCGAGTTTCCGGTGGGCGGCGTGATCGCTGGCTGGACCGAAGCGCTGCAGTTGATGGGCGTGGGTAGCAAATGGCGTCTATATGTACCAAGCGAACTCGCTTACGGCGCGCAAGGCGTCGGCAGTATCCCGCCACACAGCGTGCTGGTGTTCGACGTCGAGTTGCTGGCTGTTCTGTAACTACTTGTCGTTACGGGCGTAACGCCCGGGCATAGGAGAACAGAAACAGGCTCCGTACCTGTTCTTTGAGCACACAGGGTTCACTGGTGCTCAGCTCCTGCAGATCCAGATCGCCCTGGTCGCGAAGCTCCTCCAGGGCATCTCCCTCTAAGCTGATGCACACCGCGCCGGTGCTGCGGTCGAGTATCCGCAGGTAAGGTTGCGGGCGGTCCAGCCAAGCATCGATCAGATAAGTCATATGCACCTCCAATTAATCGTCCTTAATGAGAATAATTGTTATTTGCAGATATGCAAGCGCAAAGATTCCCGAGGGTGACTGCCGGTGCTTAAAGTGGGTTGCCGCGCGGGAGGGGGGAAGGATGCCCAGGAGCACCCTTCACTGCGCCGTGCTCAGTGGGTGCGAGCGACGGCGAAACGGCTCAGCTCGACCAGAGCGTCGCGATAACTGTTGGCGGGAATCAGTTCGAGGCAGGCAATGGCGCGATCGGCATAGCTGCGTGCCAGGCGTGCCGTGTAGTCCAGGGCGCCAGCTGCTTCTACGGCGCTACGGATGCTTTCCAGATCCTCGATGCCACCTTTCTGAATGGCCTGGCGCACCAGGGCCGCCTGTTCTGCCGTACCTTCGCGCATCGTGTAGATCAACGGCAGCGTCGGCTTGCCTTCTGCCAGGTCGTCACCGACATTCTTGCCCAGCGCTTCGGCATCGCCCTGATAGTCGAGCAGGTCATCGACCAGTTGGAATGCGATGCCGAGATAGTCGCCGAAGGTGCGCAGCGCCTCGCGCTGTTCCTGGCTAGCGCCCGCCAGGGTGGCTGCGCTATGCGTGGAGGCTTCGAAGAGCATGGCGGTCTTGCCGCGGATAACCTCCATGTAGATTTCTTCGGTGGTGCTGGCATCGCGCACCTTTGACAGCTGAAGGACTTCGCCTTCGGCGATCACGCGGGTGGCCTGCGAGATGATGCGCATGACGTCCATCGAGCCCAGCTCGACCATCATTTCGAACGAGCGTGCATAGAGGAAGTCACCGACCAGCACGCTGGGCGCGTTGCCCCACAGGGCGTTGGCGGTTGAGCGGCCACGGCGCATGCCGGACATGTCGACGACGTCGTCGTGCAGCAGTGTCGAGGTATGCAGGAATTCGATGATCGCAGCCAGCAGACGCAGCTGCTCGCCTCTCAGTCCCAGTGCATTGCCAGTGAGCAAGACCAGCAGAGGTCGCAGGCGTTTGCCGCCGGCCGAGGTAATGTAATCCCCGATCTTTTCCACCAGCGGTACGCGGGACGTCAACTGGTTGCGGATGATGCCGTCAACAGCGGCGAAATCTTCCGCCACTACTTGGTAAAAGGCCTGGGGTTGCATCGGGGACGAGTACTCCTCGGAGATTGCGCGGCATGCTATGGGGCGGGTCCTGCAGTGTCAAGGCAAGGCCCGGCGGCTATTGCGCCGGGTCAGGTGGATGCGTACAATCGCGGACCCTGAACTTTCCCCCTGGGCATTTCCCTGCCTTACGCAATTGCAAGGGCGTCCTTTCCGGCCCCGAGCAGCCATGCCAGCCTCCAACTATTTCACTTAAGCGCTGGGTGAGCAGGATCAACGGAGATACACAGATGTACGCAGTTATCGTTACCGGCGGCAAGCAATACAAGGTCGCCGAAGGCGAATACCTCAAGATTGAAAAACTCGAAGTTGCCACTGGCGAAGCTGTCACTTTTGACCGCGTTCTGCTGGTTGGCAACGGCGACGATGTAAAGATCGGCGCTCCGGTGGTCGATGGTGCCAAGGTCACTGCTGAAGTGATCGCTCAGGGCCGTCACGACAAGGTCACCATCATCAAGTTCCGCCGTCGTAAGCATCACATGAAGCGTCAGGGCCACCGTCAGTGGTTCACTGAGGTCAAAATCACCGGCATTCAGGGCTAATCGGGCCTGAATCCCCTTATAGGAGTATTGAACTCATGGCACACAAAAAAGCTGGCGGTTCTACCCGCAACGGTCGCGACTCGGAAGCCAAACGCCTTGGCGTGAAGATGTATGGCGGCCAGGTCATCAAGGCCGGCAACATCATCGTGCGTCAGCGCGGCACCCAGTTCCACGCCGGTTACGGTGTTGGCATGGGCAAGGATCACACCCTGTTCGCGAAAGTCGAAGGCGTGATCAAGTTCGAAGTGAAGGGCCAGTTTGGTCGTCGCTACGTGAGCGTCGTCGCGGCCTAATCGCGGCGTTGCTGGAAAAGCCCTGTCATGCGACGGGGCTTTTTTGTTTCTGTATCCTCTGTAGGGCTCTTGCAAAACACTGCTGTGCTCTAACTTATCGCTGGGTTTTGCAAGACCCTTATGTTCCTGTTTTCTAGCCCGTCCTTGCGGCGGGAGGCGTTCCCATGAAATTCGTCGATGAAGTATCGATTTTTGTAAAGGCCGGCGACGGCGGTAACGGCATGATGAGCTTTCGTCGCGAGAAGTTCATCGAGAAAGGCGGCCCTAACGGCGGCGACGGTGGTGATGGTGGCTCCGTATATCTGCAGGCCGATGAAAACCTCAACACCTTGGTCGACTACCGATATACCCGTCGCTTCAATGCGCCCAATGGGCAGAAGGGCGGCAGTACCGAGTGCACTGGCGCCAAAGGCGATGATCTGATCCTGCCGGTGCCTGTGGGCACGACCGTGATCGATGCGGCGACCCAGGATGTTATTGGCGATCTGACCAAGGCGGGTCAGCGACTGCTTGTTGCTCAGGGCGGCTGGCATGGGCTTGGCAATACCCGCTTCAAGTCCAGTACCAACCGCGCGCCGCGCCAGACCACTCCGGGCAAGCCGGGTGATGCTCGCGATCTGAAGCTGGAGCTGAAGGTTCTGGCGGATGTCGGGTTGTTGGGGTTGCCCAATGCTGGCAAGAGTACATTCATTCGCTCGGTGTCGGCCGCCAAGCCGAAAGTTGCCGATTATCCGTTTACCACGCTGGTGCCGAACCTTGGGGTGGTCAGTGTCGGTCGCTACAAAAGCTTCGTGGTGGCTGACATACCGGGTCTGATCGAAGGTGCTTCGGAAGGTGCGGGGCTGGGTATTCGCTTCCTCAAGCACCTTGCGCGGACGCGGCTGTTGTTGCATCTGGTGGACATGGCGCCGCTGGATGAAAGTGATCCGGCCGATGCGGCTGAAGTGATCGTGAGTGAGCTGGAAAAATTCAGCCCGGCGTTGGCGCAGCGTGATCGTTGGCTGGTTTTGAACAAGGCTGACCAGTTGCTCGAAGAAGACCGTGACGAGCGGGTTCGGCAGGTGGTCGAGCGTCTTGAGTGGGACGGTCCTGTATTCGTCATCTCGGCGCTTGAGCGTGAGGGTACGGAGGAGTTGAGCCAGGCCATCATGCGTTACCTCGATGAGCGGCTCGTGCGTATCGCCGAGGAGCCAGCCTATGCAGAGGCGCTTGCCGAGCTGGATCAGCAGATTGAGGACGAGGCGCGTGCTCGTCTGCAGGAGTTGGATGATCAGCGGGCCTTGCGTCGTGCAGGTGTGAAGTCTGTCGAGGAGGCTGATGAAGACGACTTCGGTGATGACGACGATGAGGGTGGTGCCGAGATTTTCTACGTGCGTTGATGGCGCATGCTCGCTTCGTTGCGAGCGTCGCTAGCGAATGGTCGCGGGCTGGCTTGTCTGCCGCCCGCCATGGTTTGACCGGGTACCGATTGGAAGACAGGATCGATGCGGGACAAGGTGAGCGGCGCACGGCGCTGGGTGGTGAAAATTGGCAGTGCCTTACTGACCGCTGATGGTCGCGGCCTAGACCAGGAGGCAATGGCTGTCTGGGTCGATCAGATGGTGGCGCTGCGCGAGGCGGGTGTCGAGCTGGTATTGGTCTCGTCAGGTGCTGTAGCTGCCGGCATGAGTCGCCTTGGTTGGGCCGCCAGGCCAAAGGCTGTTCATGAGTTGCAGGCTGCTGCAGCGGTTGGGCAGATGGGGCTGATACGGGCTTGGGAGTCCAGCTTTGCGCGCCGCGAGCAGCAGACCGCGCAGATCCTCGTAACCCACGATGACCTCTCCGATCGCAAGCGTTACCTCAATGCTCGCAGTACGCTCCGTACGCTGATCGATCTGGGTGTGGTGCCTGTCATCAATGAAAACGACACGGTCGTCACCGATGAGATCCGCTTCGGTGACAACGATACCTTGGCTGCGCTGGTGGCGAACCTGGTCGAGGCGGACCTGCTGGTCATCCTTACCGACCGCGACGGCATGTTCGATGCCGATCCGCGCAATAATCCCGATGCCAATCTGATCCGTGAGGCGCGCGCCGATGACCCGGCGCTGGATGCGGTTGCCGGTGGCACGGGTGGCGCGCTTGGGCGGGGCGGTATGCAGACCAAGTTGCGTGCGGCGCGTCTGGCGGCGCGCTCTGGTGCCTATACGGTCATCATCGGTGGTCGAATCGAGCAGGTGTTGGCGCGTCTAAAGGCGGGTGAGTCGCTCGGTACCCTGTTGGCTCCCGAGCAAAATCGCCACGCGGCGCGAAAGCAATGGTTGGCGGGGCATTTGCAAACACGTGGTACGGTCGTTCTCGATGATGGTGCGGTGCATGCCTTGAAGCAGGGTAATCGCAGCTTGCTGCCGGTGGGGGTCAAGTCCGCGCAGGGTGGCTTCCGGCGTGGGGAAATGGTTGTGTGCGTTGGCCTAGATGGTCGTGAAGTTGCGCGCGGTCTGGTCAATTACAGTGTGGCCGAAACGCGGCGAGTCCTTGGTCGTCCATCCGATGAAATTGAGAAGCTGCTCGGCTATGTTGACGAGCCGGAGCTGATTCATCGCGACAACATGATCCTGGTCTGAGGGGGTTAGATGCGGTTGGCAAAGGCGTTAATGGTGTTGCTGGCGTGGCCTGTTGTTGGCATGGCGCGCGAAGTGGGCGAGGTCGACACAGTCTTTAAATGGCTGGGGCCGAACCATAAGATCGTGGTTGAGGCGTTTGATGACCCGAAGGTTGAGGGTGTGACCTGCTATCTATCGCGTGCAAAGACTGGCGGCATAAAGGGCGGGCTCGGGTTGGCTGAGGATCGCGCCGAGGCGTCGATCGCTTGCAGGCAGGTAGGGCCCATCCGCATGAGCGAGAAGCTCAAAGATGGCGAAGTGGTCTTCAAGGAGCGGACGTCTCTAGTGTTCAAGACAATGCAGGTGGTCCGCTTTTTCGATGAGGCGCGCAATACATTGGTTTATCTGGTGTACAGCGACCGGGTCATCGAAGGGAGTCCGCAAAATGCGGTTACCGCGATTCCGATACTGCCTTGGGCTCAGCCATAAGCGGTGCTCGATGATGGGCTTGGTATCGAATCGTAGGCATAAAAAAACCGGCTCAAGGCCGGTTTTTTCACAAGAGCGTGCAGCTTAGGCTGCAGCAGCTTCGCCGAGGGCCTTGATGTGGCCGTTCAGGCGGCTTTTGTGCCGGGCTGCTTTGTTTTTGTGGATGATGCCTTTGTCGGCCATGCGGTCGATTACAGGCACGGCTGCGGTATAAGCAGTACGAGCTTTATCCAGATCTTTTGCGTCGATGGCTTTGACCACATTCTTGATGTAGGTACGAACCATGGAGCGCAAGCTGGCGTTGTGGCTGCGACGCTTCTCAGCCTGAATTGCGCGTTTTTTGGCGGAAGGGCTGTTGGCCACCGTCGAACTCCTCGAAAACGTGGGATTACAAAGCAAATAAGGCCGCGAATCATGCCGATGCGGCGGGCCCTTGTCAACCCCGATTGAACTAATCGAGACACTGGCCGGACGGGAGGGGGGTCGCTAAACTCGCGACCTCTTTCACTGTCGTAACTGGCCATCGAGTCGATGCTCAGTGCTTGGCCGGAACCCTCCTGCTGCAACTCTAGGAAGACAAATGTCCGATACATCCGGCAAAGGTGGCTTGCTGCGGTCCAGTGCGGTAGTCAGCGTGATGACGCTGCTGTCCCGGGTGCTGGGTATGGTACGCGATATGGTGGTGGCCAGCTACTTCGGCTCCGGCGCCGCTGCCGACGCGTTCTTCATAGCGTTCAAGATTCCCAATTTTTTGCGCCGCCTGTTTGCCGAAGGCGCGTTTGCGCAGGCTTTCGTTCCGGTGTTGTCTGAATATCGGGCCAAGCGGACCCTGACGGAGGTCAAACTGCTGGTCGATCGCACGGCTGGCATGCTTGGGTTGATCCTGGCTGGCATTACTGCGGTCGGAGTACTGGCTTCGCCTTACGTGGTCATGCTCTTTGCGCCTGGCTTTCATGATGACCCGGCGAAGATGCAACTGGCCGGTGAGTTGCTGCGGATCACCTTTCCGTACCTGCTGCTGATTTCCCTCACGGCATTCACTTCTGGCGTACTCAACACCTACGGGCATTTCGCGGTGCCGGGCTTCACGCCGGTGCTGCTCAATGTGTGCATGATCACCTCTGCGGTATTTCTTACGCCCTATTTCGATCAGCCGATCATGGCCCTGGCCTGGGGTGTGTTTATTGCCGGCTTCGCCCAGTTGGCCTTCCAGCTTCCTTATGTGGCCAAGCTGGGACTGTTGCCACGGCCTCGGGTGAAGTTCGGTGATGAGGGGGTGCGACGTATCATGCTGCTGATGGTTCCGGCTTTGTTCGGTGTGTCGGTCAGCCAGATCAATCTTCTGCTCGATACGGTTCTCGCTTCGTTTCTCCAGACCGGCAGTGTGTCCTGGCTGTATTACGCGGATCGGCTTTCGGAGTTGCCGCTCGGCGCCTTTGGCATCGCCATCGGCACGGTGATCCTGCCAAGCCTTTCGCGTCAGCACGCTGGCGAGGATCCCAAGGCCTTTTCCAACACCCTCAACTGGGCGCTGCGAATGGTGTTGCTGGTCGGGGTTCCCGCAGCACTTGCGCTGGGTATTCTGGCCGAGCCGCTGATTGCCAGCCTGTTCTTCTACGGCGCGATGACCGAGCAGGCCGTGGTGCAGTCAGCCAACGCGCTCGAGGCCTACTCGCTGGGTGTGCTGGCGTTCATGTTGATCAAGGTGCTGGCGCCGGGTTTCTTCGCGCGTCAGGATCTGAAGACGCCGGTACGCGTCGCCATCATCTGCATGATCGCCAACATGGCGCTGAACTTGATGCTTATCTGGCCGCTCCAGCATGTCGGGCTGGCGCTGGCGACCTCGCTGTCATCGATGCTCAATGCTGGGCTGCTGTTCTGGGGGCTGTATAAAACGGATGTGTTCCGGTTTACCCCGGGTTGGGGGGCTTTCCTGCTGCGGCTGGCCGGCGGCTGCGCTGCGATGGTGGCGGTGGTTTGGTGGCTCAATGCGCCGTCGGTCGAATGGTTCGTCTGGGACTGGCGGCAGCGTGCGCTGCAACTGGCGCTGCTGGTAGTGGCGGGGCTGGGCGCGTTCGCGGCGGGCCTGGTAGTGCTCGGCTTGCGACCGCGGCATCTACGTCATTGATCCGCACGGTAGGCAGATGGCAAACCTGTCCGCGACTGCTGGCTCATGCGTATAATCGACGACTTTTCAAGCAAGAAGTGCGGTATGCAGCTGGTTCGAGGTCTTCATAACCTGCGACCCCGGCATCGGGGTTGTGTCGCCACCATCGGCAATTTCGACGGGGTCCACCGGGGGCATCAAGCCATCCTGGCGCGCTTGCGCGAGCGTGCCGCCGAGCTCGGCTTGCCCAGCTGCGTGGTGATTTTCGAGCCACAACCGCGCGAGTATTTTG
>NZ_AGSX01000038.1 GCF_000235745.1 Stutzerimonas stutzeri SDM-LAC
CGGCGCCCAACACCAAGGCCAGCGCGATCAAGCCTTGCAAACCCTGGCACAACGCCGCGACCCGACGGCGGTCGAAGCGGTCCGCGACATGCCCGGTCCAGAGAATGAATAACAGGCGCGGCAGAAATTCGGCCAGGCCGACCAGTCCGAGATCCAGCACGCTGCCTGTCAGCTCGTACATATGCCAGCCAATCGCCACGGCGAGCATCTGGAAGCCGCTGGCCGTAAACACGCGAGCGAACCAGAACTTGATGAAGGGGCGTTGGTGGCGCAGTAACAGCTTGGCGTGGGTGGACATCAGGCGGGCGCAACGGAGGCAGGGCCGGGCAGGGTAGCATGCTGCCGCGGGCCTGACGGGGCGGTGATGTGGTGGTGTGGCGGGGGGGGGGTGCG
>NZ_AGSX01000037.1 GCF_000235745.1 Stutzerimonas stutzeri SDM-LAC
CCGGCGGTTGCGCATCGGCTTGCTCTCCAGCGGCAATGAACTGCGCGAACCCGGCGAGCCGCTGGCACCGGGACAGATCTACAACTCCAACCGCTACTGCCTGCTCAGCGTGTTGCGCAGCCTCGGGATGGAGGTTCACGACTACGAAATCCTCGTCGACGAGCTGGCGGCCAGCCGTGATGCGTTGGCGCTTGCAGCGTCCGAATGGGACATGTTGCTCACCTCCGGTGGCGTCTCGGTCGGCGAGGAGGATCACCTCAAACAGGCGATCCGCGAACTGGGCGAGCTGCACATGTGGCGTCTGGCGATCCAGCCGGGCAAGCCGCTGGCGTTTGGCGAGGTCAATGGCAAGCCGTGGATCGGCCTGCCAGGCAACCCGGCGGCAGCGCTGATCACCTCGCTGGTGGTGGCGCGGCCGTTCCTGCTCAGTGCCCAGGGTTGCACCGAGGTGCTGCCTAAGCCGCTGCGCCTGACCGCGGGCTTCGCCTGGCGCAAGCCGAACAACCGCCGCCAGTACCTGCGCGCACGGCTGGAGCAGGTCGATGGCGAGATGCGCGTGTGCCTGCACCCGCGGCAGGGCTCGGCGATGCTGACCTCGGCCAGCTGGGCCGAAGGCCTGGCCCTCGTCGAACGCAACCGCACGTTGGAAGCGGGTGAAGTGGTGGAGTACCTGCCGTTCAGCGAGCTGCTCGGCTGAGACGCGCAAACGCCCGGTCGATGATGGTCGACCGGGCGTTTTGCGTCTGCGCATCAGGCCTGGTGACGCTGCGGCAGCATCCGGCGAAGGACGTCATCGCGGCGAACATAATGGTGAAACAGCGCGGCTGCAGCATGCAGACCGATCAGCCAGTAACCAAGCACGGCCAGGGTTTCGTGAACTTCCTTGAGATCACCGGCTAGAGCCTTGTCCGGGCCCAGCAGCGCGGGTAATTCAAGACCGAAGAACGGAATGGGTTTGCCAGCGGCGCTCAAGTTCAGCCAGCCCAGCAGTGGCAGGCCGATCATCAGGCCATACAACGCCAAGTGCGCCAGCTTGGCGAGACGTTGCTCCCAGGCTGCGCTGGCAATGGCGAGCGGCGCCGGGCGCAGCCATCTGGCCAGCAAACGCAGCCAGACCAGCATGAACACCGACAAGCCGAGTATGAAGTGCCACTGCTTGAGCAGCTCTCTCGGCTCGCTGCCCTTGGCGAAATTGCCCTTCAGTTCAATCGTTGCGTAGACGGCTGCAATCAGCAGCACCATCAGCCAGTGCAAGCCAATGGACAGCCGCCCGTAGCGTACTGGCATCAGTTTTTCGTTCATTTCACCTACTCTGCGTGTGGATAATTGCCGCCGAGTTTATGCCACGAAACTTAAGCGAAGCTTATCCGGCCAGGCGTCGCGACGATTCGACGCGGTGATGCGCGCAGCAATCGACAGGCCGAGCCCCGTATCCTGCGGTCGCCGAGTCGAACGAAACGGTCGGAATTTCCACGCGGTGCTGGCGCGCATGCTCGGCCGTGAGTAGGCCAGGCGCAGGCGGCTAACACTCAGATCAGCGCGACTGCTGCAGCGCCCATCCGGCTGATAGGGCGTGGCGTGTTTTCCCAGTCAAGCGCCTGGGCACTGCACCCGCTGAGGAGGGCAGGAAGGCATCAGCCGCTCGGTCAGCGCCGCACCAGCGACACCCCGGATTCCATGTGATGGGTATAGGGGAACTGGTCAAACAGCGCGCAGCGCTCGATGCGGTGGGTGTCGTGCAGCTGGGCGATGTTCGCCGCGAGGGTTTCCGGGTTGCAGGAAATGTAGAGGATGCGCTCGAAGCGGCGGGTCAGCTCGCAGGTGTCGGGGTCCATGCCGGCGCGTGGCGGGTCGACGAAAACGCTGCCGAAGCTGTAGCGCTTCAGGTCGATCCCGGCCAGGCGGCGGAACGGGCGCACTTCGTTCAGTGCCTGGGTCAGCTCTTCGGCAGACAGACGCACCAGGCTGACGTTATCGATGCCGTTGTCGTCGAGGTTGGCCAGCGCGGCATTGACCGACGATTTGCTGATCTCAGTCGCCAGCACCTTGGGCACGCGGGTCGCCAGCGGCAGGGTGAAGTTGCCGTTGCCGCAATAGAGTTCGAGCAGATCGTCGGTGCGCTCGCCAAGGACGTCATGCGCCCAGTTCAGCATCTTCTGGCACACCTCGCCGTTGGGCTGGGTAAAGGCGCCCTCGGGTTGGCGATAGCTGAAGGTTCGACCCGCAACGGTCAGCCGCTCGGTGACATAGTCACGGCCAATGACGATGCGCTTGCCCTTGGAGCGGCCGACGATGCTGGTGCCCAGCGTCGCGGCAAGCGATTCCGCCTCCTGCTGCCAGGCGTCGTCCAGCGGACGATGGTAGGCGAGGGTGATCAGCGCGTCGCCGGAGAGGGTGGTCAGGAATTCGACCTGGAACAGCTTGAAGCTCAACGTCTCGCTGGACTGCCAGGCGGCTTTGAGCTGTGGCATCAGTTCATTGATACGGCGACTGGCGATGGGGAAGCTATCGATCAGGATCGGTGTGTGTTTGTCGCCCTGCTCGAACATCGCGTAATGACGCTGGCCGTCTTCGCGCCACAGGCGGAACTCGGTGCGCAGGCGATAGTGTTCACGTGGCGAGTCGAAGATTTCCGGCGCGGGTGCGTCGAAGGGCGCCAGCAGTTCCATCAGCCGCGCGGCTTTCTCGGCGAGTTGGGCGTCGTAAGTGGCGGGGTCGAATTGCGGAGCGCTCATTGGGACTCTTGGGAAATTGGATGAATCGTAGGGTGGACCGGGGCGCACAGTTGGCGCTTCATCCATCCACCGTCGCGGTACGAAAGGTGGAAGAAAAAAGCGTCATCCACCCTGCGACGCCAGCGTCAGCCGGCGAACCAGCCCAGCTTGATCACGAACAGGATCGACAGGACCCACATCGCCGGGCTCAGGTCGCGCCAGCGGCCGGCGAGCAGCTTGACGGCGGTCCAGGCGATGAAGCCAAAGGCGATGCCGTTGGCGATGGAGAAGGTCAGCGGCATGGCCAGGGCGGCAATGGCCACCGGCGCGGCAACGGTGAGGTCGTCCCAGTCGATGTTGGCCAGGCTGCTCATCATCAGCACGGCGACGAACAGCAGCGCCGGCGCGGTGGCATAAGCCGGTACGGCGCCAGCCAGCGGGGCGAAGAACAGGCTGAGCAGGAACAGCAGCGCGACCACGCACGCGGTCAGGCCGGTACGGCCACCGGCGCTGATACCGGCGGCGGATTCGATGTAGCTGGTGGTGGTCGAGGTACCCAACGCGGCGCCAGCCATGGTCGCGGTGCTGTCAGCCAGCAGCGCGCGGCCCAGGCGTGGCATGCGACCGTCCTTGTCGAGCAGGTCGGCCTTCTGCGCGACGCCGATCAGGGTGCCGGAGGTGTCGAACAGGTCGACGAACAGGAAGGCGAAAATCACGCTGAGCAGGCCGATGTCCAGCGCGCCAGCGAGGTCCAGCTGCAGCAGGGTCGGCATCAGCGAAGGCGGCATCGACACCACGCCGTTGAGCTCGGACAGACCGAGAATGATCGACAAGCCGGTAACCACCAGAATTCCGATCATCACCGCGCCGGTGACCTGACGGTAGGCCAGGGCGGCAATCAGGAAGAAGCCCAGGCAGGCCAGCAGCGGGCCGCCAGCGGACAGGTCGCCGAGGCCCACCAGCGTGGCTGGATTGTCGACAACGATGCCGGCGTTCTTCAGCGCGATGATCGCCAGAAACAGGCCGATTCCCGCCGCGATGCCCGAACGCAGCGCCAGCGGGATGCTGTGGATGATCCACTCACGGATCTTGAAGATCGACAGCAGGAAGAAGATCGCACCCGACAGGAACACCGCGCCCAGCGCGGTTTGCCAGGTGTAGCCCATGGTCAGCACCACGGTGTAGGTGAAGAAAGCGTTCAGGCCCATGCCCGGTGCCAGGGCGATCGGGTAGTTGGCGACCAGCCCCATGATCGCCGAGCCGATCGCTGCGGCGAGGCAGGTGGCGACGAACACCGCGCCGTGATCCATGCCGGCTTCGGCGAGGATGCTCGGGTTGACGAAGAGAATGTAAGCCATCGTTAAAAAGGTCGTGAGACCGGCGAGGATCTCGGTGCGCAGCGTAGTGTTGTGCGCTTTGAGTTGGAACAGCTTCTCCAGCATGGTGATTCCTCTTCTTGCCGGTCGATGATGCGTTGGGGTTGTCTCTCTGGACGACTTGCTCGGTACAGCAAAGCTTATCCGGGCGATGCCCGCAAAAGCGGCGCATCTTACACCGTCGTTCCAGTCGGTTGAATTCGATTAGGGTGACCCATCAGTTCTGTTTCTTCGGCCTTTGCGACCTCTGGTGCTGGCGCCTGTCCAAAGCCTCATCGAGGCGCATTGTGCGCCAAGGTCTGCGCTGCGGTTCTCGGGGCTCAGATGTTCAATCGATCCAGCCAAGCGCTGCGCCTGACAGGTCGTCGAGACCACGGCTGGGGCGAGACCACTTCGAAGGAGCCTATTCATGTCTGAACCGATCATGGGACTGTGCACGCTGGTGCTGGCAGCCGGACAGGGTAGCCGCTACCGCGAGCTTGTCGATCAAGACAAGTTGCTCGTGCCCAGCCGTGATACGCCAGCGGCCCCCGGCGTGCTGGCCTCGACGCTCGAGTCGCTGGCGGGTATCACGGAGCGACTGGTGGTAATCACCCGTGAAGACAATCTTGCGCTGCGCGCGTGGCTTGATCAGCGGGCCGGATCGTTCGGTGCCGAAGTGTTCACGGTGCGCAGCAATGGCCTCGGTCACAGCCTGGCGCAGGCCATTGCGCAATATCCAGCCGAACGGGGCTGGCTGGTAGTGCTTGGGGACATGCCCTATATCCGCCGTGAAACCATCCGTTGCATTGCTGCTGAAATCGAGCAGGAGCGACTGGTATTGCCGCGCCACGCGGGGCAACCCGGTCACCCGCGTGGTATCGGCAGCCGCTATCGTCGGCAGCTGATGGCACTCGACGGTGACCGCGGTGCGCAAGCCCTTTTTGGCGCGGGCGTTATCACCGACGTCGAGGTCGATGATGTCGGCGTGTTGCAGGACATCGACCGCCCCAAGGACCGCCGAGGCGCCTGAGACCGGCCGGCTGCCGATCACCGCTCCGTGGATTCAGGATGGGGTTGAAGGGCGGGGCACCCTTTGCTCGGCGCCTCCCAGCCCGCCGGCTGAACGTTTTTTCCGCCCTGGCAGTCGTACCCCTAGGCGCACGGAAAGCGCATCAAATGCCTGAGCTTTTCGGCGATCCTGCACAGAACAGGCAGCCGAAGCCCCCAAACCGTGAGGCTGCCATGAGCGAAACGTCTACCGCTGCAGGTGGGATTGCCGCCTGTTCCATCACCCTCCAATTGAACGGCGAGCACCGTGAAGTCGAGGTCTATCCCTGGACCACGTTGCTCGATCTGCTGCGTGAACAGCTGCACCTGACCGGCACGAAGAAAGGCTGTGACCACGGCCAGTGCGGCGCCTGTACCGTGCTGCTCAACGGCAAGCGGATCAACAGCTGCCTGACGCTTGCCGTGATGCACGACGGTGCGCAGCTGACCACCATCGAAGGGTTGGCCAACGGTGAGGCGCTGCACCCGATGCAGGCGGCTTTTGTCAGCCACGATGCCTTTCAGTGCGGCTACTGCACGCCGGGACAGATCTGCTCGGCGGTGGGTTTGGTCAGCGAAGGCCACGCACAGACCCGCGATGAGCTACGCGAGCAGATGAGCGGCAATGTGTGTCGCTGCGGTGCCTACCCGAACATTCTTGCGGCAATAGAAGAAGCCATGCCGCAAACCCGCGACCGCCTCAACGCTGTGCGGGAGGTAAAACCATGAATCCCTTCAGCTATGCACGCCCAAGCAGCGTCGAGGACGCCATCCGGCAGTTTCGCCCGGACAGCCGCTACATCGCGGGCGGCACCAACCTGCTCGATCTGATGAAGGAAAACGTCACCCGTCCATCGCAGCTGATCGACATCACCCGCTTGCCCATGACCGATATCGACGAAACGCCTGACGGCGGGTTGCGCATCGGTGCGCTGGTGAGTAACGCCGATCTGGCCCGGCACCCGCTGGTGCAGCGGCGCTACCCCTTGCTATCTCAAGCGATTCTGGCGGGCGCCTCGCCGCAGTTGCGTAACATGGCGAGTACCGGCGGCAACCTGCTTCAGCGCACGCGTTGCTACTACTTCTACGACAGCACCACGCCGTGCAACAAGCGCGAGCCGGGCACTGGCTGCCCCGCACGTGACGGCCTGAACCGCATTCACGCGATCCTCGGCCACAGCGATGCCTGCATTGCTGTGCATCCATCGGACATGTGCGTAGCGCTGGCGGCGCTGGAAGCCGTGGTACACGTGCAGGGGCCTCAGGGTGAGCGTCGCATTGATTTCGCTGACTTCCACCGGTTGCCTGGCGATACGCCCGAGCGTGACAACACGCTGAGCGACGGCGAGCTGATCACTGCCGTCGAGCTGCCTGCGCAGGATTTCTCCGCTCACAGCAGTTATCTCAAGCTGCGCGACCGCGCCTCCTACGCGTTTGCGCTGGTGTCCGTTGCGGCTGCACTGGACATGGACGGCGGGAACATCCGCAGCGCACGCATCGCCATGGGCGGCGTGGCACACAAACCCTGGCGCAAGGCCGAAGCGGAGGCGGCGCTGGTTGGCAAGACGGCTGGCGAAGCAGCGTTCAGCGCCGCTGCCGACATCCTGCTCGAGGATGCCAGTGGCTTCGAACACAACGCGTTCAAGATCGAACTGGGCCGTCGCGCGATCGTTCGTGCCCTGACCGACGCCGCCAAAGGAGTCGCCCAATGAAACCAGCCAATTCCCCGTTCGGCCAACCCCTTGACCGCGTCGATGGCCCGCTCAAGGTCACCGGCCAGGCGCATTACGCCGCTGAGTTCGACTTCCCGGGCCTGCTCTATGGCAGCGTGGTGAACAGCGGTATCGCCCGTGGTCGGATCGTCAGCATCGATACCAGCGCCGCCGAAGCGGTGCCAGGCGTAGCGCTGGTACTGACTCACCAGAATCGCCCGCCTATCGCCAGCTATGACGAGCCCTACGAGGACGACGACGCTGCCGACGGCTCGCCGTTCCGCCCGCTGTTCAACGACCGCATTCTCTACAGCGGCCAGCCAATTGCATTGGTCGTCGCGGAAAACCTTGAGCTGGCCCGTTACGCCGGGAGCCTGGTCAAGGTGGAATACGCACCTGAGCCACACCGGACCGACCTGCTCAGCGAACTGGAAACCATGCACAAGGCACCGGCCGAGCTGCCGGAACCGCGCGGTGACGTGGACAGCGCGTTGCGCAATGCCCCGCTCAGGCTCAACCTCGAGTACACCACGCCGGTCGAGCATCACAACCCGATGGAGCCTCACGCGTCCACGGTTCATTACCTTCCGGAAGGCAACCTGGAGATCTACGACAAGACCCAGGGCGTGCAGAACTGCATGCGCTACCTCGAAGACGTGTTTGGCATGAAGGACAAAATCCGCATCTTGTCGCCCTTCGTCGGCGGCGCCTTTGGCTCCGGTCTGCGTCCGCAATACCAGCTGCCGCTGGCCGTGATGGCAGCGCTCAAGCTCAAGCGCTCGGTGCGCGTTGCGCTCAAACGCCAGCAGATGTTCACCTTTGGCTACCGCCCACGCACCGTGCAGCGCCTCTCGATCGGTGCTGCAGCCAACGGTCAATTGCAGGCACTGACCCATCAGGCCATTGGCCAGACCTCCTCGTTCGAGGACTTTACCGAGCATGAAGTGGAATGGTCGGGAATGCTCTACCAGTGCCCGAACGTGAAGCTGGATTACCAATTGGTGCCGCTGGACGTCTACACCCCGCTCGACATGCGGGCGCCCGGCGCAACCATTGGCGTTTATGCGCTGGAATGCGCCATGGACGAACTGGCCTACGCGGCGAATGTCGATCCGCTGGCGTTGCGCCTGATCAATTACTCCGAGCGCAACGCCAACCAGAACAAACCGTATTCGAGCAAAGCGCTGCGCGAATGCTACGAGCAGGGCGCCGAGCGCTTCGGTTGGTCGCGCCGTTCGATGGCGCCGCGCTCGATGCGCGATGGCAACCAACTGATTGGCTGGGGCATGGCCACCGGCGTGTGGGAGGCGATGCAGATGCCGGCCAG
This sequence comes from Stutzerimonas stutzeri SDM-LAC, assembly GCF_000235745.1. Lineage (GTDB taxonomy): Bacteria > Pseudomonadota > Gammaproteobacteria > Pseudomonadales > Pseudomonadaceae > Stutzerimonas > Stutzerimonas stutzeri_H. Next base: position 8,159 of record NZ_AGSX01000037.1, read on the forward strand.
CGCCAAGGCGTGCATGGAGCCTGATGGCCGGTTGGTGGTCAGCAGTGCCACAGCCGATATCGGCACCGGCACCTACACCGTGATGACCCAGATTGCCGCCGCCGCCCTGGGCTTGCCGATGGATCGCGTGGAGTTTCGGCTCGGCGATTCGAGCTTGTCCCAGGCACCATTGGAAGGCGGATCGGCGACGGTCTCTTCGGTTGGCAGCGCCGTGCAGCAAGCGTGTGAAGGCTTACGCCAGAAGATTCTGGATGCGGCGCAGCAGTCGCCCGTGTCCCCGTTCACTGGGGCAAAGCTCGACGATGTGGAGTTTGTAGACGGTCTGATGCGGCTAAAGGCGTCGCCCGCGCGCAACGTCGAGATCGAGCAGATCGTTGCCGTCAGCGGTGTGCTCGAGGCCGAGGTGAGCGTCAAACCTGGTGAAAAGCGCAACGATTATTCGACCGCCACGCATTCGGCCGTTTTCGTTGAGGTGCGAGTGGACGAAACGCTGGGCACGATCAAGGTGAGCCGGGCGGTGAGCGCCGTGGCGGCTGGGCGGGTGGTCAATCCCAAGACGGCCGGTAACCAGATTGTCGGCGGCGTGGTGTGGGGCATCGGCCAAGCGCTGCATGAGGAGACCATGATCGACCACAACCTGGGTCGTTACATGAACCACACCCTCTCGGAATACCACGTCCCGGTGAACGCTGACATCGGCGAGATTGACGTGATCTTCGTGGAGGAGAAGGACGAGATCGTCAACGTGCTGGGCTCCAAGGGCGTCGGCGAGATCGGCATTGTCGGCGTGGCGGCGGCGGTGGGCAACGCCATCTTCCATGCCACCGGCAAGCGCGTGAGGGACTTGCCGATTACCTTGGACAAGGTGTTGTAACCGTCGTGGCGCGTGGAAAGGCTGCGCCGTTTTCCACCCTACGGTTGGCAGGCAACGGCTGTAGGGTGGAAGGCCGCGAAGCGCCTTCCACTGAAACCGCTAATCCAGATCCCGATGCAACTGGTCGCGGTTGGCCAGCGTCGGGAACAGCTTCATCCAGGTTCCAGTGATCAGCAGCGTGCCGACGCCGCCAAGCACCACTGCCGGGACCGTGCCGAACCAGTGGGCGGTGAGGCCGGACTCGAACTCGCCGAGCTGGTTCGATGCACCGATGAACAATCCATTCACAGCGCTGACCCGGCCACGCATCGCGTCCGGCGTTTCCAGCTGCACGAATGCACCGCGGATCACCATGCTGATCATGTCCGCCGCGCCGAGCACTACCAGCACGGCCATGGACAGCCAGAACGATGTCGACAGGCCGAAGGCGATGGTCGCCACGCCGAAGACCCCGACAGCGGCGAACATGACTCGCCCAACGCGCTTGTTGATCGGATAGCGGGCCAGCCACAGGGACATCAACAACGCACCCACCGCAGGTGCCGAGCGCAGCAGACCGAGTCCCCAGGGGCCGGTGAGCAGGATGTCCTTGGCGAACACCGGCAGCAGCGCAGTGGCGCCACCCAGCAGCACGGCGAACATGTCCAGCGAAATGGCGCCCAGGATGTCTGGTCGGCTGCGGATAAAACGCATCCCGGCGAGCAGGTTGTCCATCGCCGGGCCAGTCTGTTTGGGCGGTGCCGGGCGTTTCGGCAGGCTCAGCATCAGACTGCAGGCGAGGGCGAACAGCAGCGCTACCGGGCCATAGACCCACAGTGGACCGATGGCGAACAGCAGACCGCCCAACGCTGGTGCGACGATGGTGGCTGACTGCATGGCCGAGGACGAGGCCGCCACGGCGGCGGGAAACAGTTGCGTAGGCACCAGGCTCGGCAGCAGCGCCTGGGTCGCGGGCCCTTCGAAGGCCCGCGCGC
>NZ_AGSX01000036.1 GCF_000235745.1 Stutzerimonas stutzeri SDM-LAC
TGGTTTCGGTGCCTGATGAGGCCATGGGCGAGAAGAGCTGCGCCTACATCGTCAGCGTCGATCCCACCCTCAAGGGGATCGTGCTGCGCAAGTTTCTGCGCGGACTCGGCTTGGCCGACTACAAGCTCCCTGACCGATTCGTACACATCGACGCGTTGCCGGTGACCGCTGTCGGCAAGGTGGACAAGAACCGCCTGCGCCGCCGCGTCGCTGAACAACTGACCGTTACCGAATAAGGATTCGTTTCATGGCAATTCCCACTCTGACGCCATACCGCCTGCCCAGCGAATGGAGCGCGAACAAAGTGCAGTGGTCGCTCGATCCGGCTCGCGCGGTCCTGCTGATTCACGACATGCAAGCGTACTTCTGTGATTTCTGGGGCCAGGACAGCACCTTTATCGATGAACTGGTCTCGCGTCTGGCACAGGTTCGCCAGCGCTGCAAAGCACTGGGGATTCCAGTCGTCTACACCGCCCAGCCGGGTGAGCAAGCCGATGCGGACCGGGCATTGCTGACCGACATGTGGGGACCAGGCATCACGCAATATCCCGATCGCCAAGCGGTCGTTCCGGGCCTGGCGCCTGCTGAGGACGATACGGTTCTGGTGAAATGGCGCTACAGCGCGTTCCAGCGTTCACCGCTGGAACACATGATGAACGAGCTAGGCCGCGACCAGCTGATCATCGGCGGCATCTACGGCCATATCGGCTGCTTGATGACCGCATGTGATGCCTTCATGCGAGACATCCAACCCTTCGTGCTGGCCGACGGCATCGCAGACTTCAGCGCGACCGAACACGAGATGGCGCTGAACTACGTGGCGACGCGATGCGGCAAGGTCGTGACATGCCGCGAAGTGCTCGAACTGGGCGCTGCCAACCGGTCATTACCGAGCAGGGAAGAGCTTGAGGCCCGGTTGCTGTCGATGCTCGACGAAATGGATGAGCCCTTCGATCCCGACGAAAACCTGCTCGACTACGGCCTGGATTCGATCCAGATCATGACGCTGCTAAGCGAATGGCGCGAGCAGGGCCTTGAGCTGAGCTTCACCGATCTGGCGAAGACCCCGACGTTGAACGGCTGGTGGGCCCTGATCAGCGAACACGGAGGTGTCCGATGAGAGCGCTCGGGACTGCCCAGCAAGGGCTCTGGTTCGGCTACCTGCTCAACGAAGACCGCGCCATGTTCAACACCGCTGAATGCATCGCCTTCGCCGGTAAGATTCACGCAGCGACGCTGATTGCTGCGGTGCAACAGGCGGTGCGGGAGTGCGAGGCGCTGTCCGGAGTGTTCGTGGCCGATGAAGACGCGGCATTTTTCAAGCCCTGCGAACTGCCAGTGGTTGTGCAACAGGTGCAGGTTCCGGTGACAGGGGACCCTGAAGAGTGGGTCCGTGATTGGGCCATGCGCGACATTCGCATAGCGATGGATCTCGAACGCGAATTACCGTGCCGTTTCGTGTTGCTGCAGGCCGAGGGGCGCGACTTCCTATACAGCTGTGTGCATCACATCGCCCTGGATGGCTACGGCACCAACCTGCTGTATCAGCGAATCGCCGAGCTTTATGGCGCCGCACTGAACGGTGACCCGGTGCCCGCCAGTGAGTTTGGCCGATATGAAGATGTGCTCAAGGAAGACGCCGAGCGGGACGCTCAGGGCCGTACCGCCGCTGCGCGCGGTCACTGGCTGGAAACATTGTCACGCATGGCGGAGCCGGCCAGCTTCAGCGAACGCAGCGCGCCGATTTCGGCCACATTCATCCGCCACGGCGCTCCGTTCACAGAGCCCCTGTGGCAGGCACTGAACCAGGTTGCCGAAGCTCACGGTATCGGCTGGCCGGACCTGCTGCTGGCCGGTGTCTCGGCTCATCTCCGGCAGGTAAGTGATGTCCGCTCTCAGGTCCTGGGTTTGATGGTGATGAATCGCATCGGCTCGGCCTCGTTCAATGTGCCGTGCATGCAGATGAACATCGTGCCTCTGTGCCTGGATCTGCCGGACGATGCCGATCTGATCGCCAGCGCCAAGGCTATTGGCAATCTTCGTCGTAGCAGCCGCAAGCATCAGCATTACCGCTACGAATCGCTGCGCCGGGACCTGGGCCGTGTGGGCGGGGAGCAGCGCCTGTTTGGCCCGTTGATCAACATCATGCCGTTCGACCGTCCGCTGACTTACGGCAACTGCCCGGCGCGAACGCTGAACCTGAGCGCAGGCCCGGTGGAGGACCTGACGCTGGAAGTTCAGATCGGCGCCGACGGCACGCCGGTCCTCGACTACGACGCCAACCCGGCCTGCTACAGCCTCGACCAGGTGCGTAGCCTGCAGGAGGAACTGTTCGATCTGCTCGAATGCTGGCTGGCCGAGCCGCAACAGCCACGAAGTGTTCTACTCGAAGAGCTGTTTGCCGTTCGCCGAGCCTGGCAAGTCCTCAAGGCTCCTAGTCCCGCGTCCCACGTGCAGCCGGGCAATGTGCTGGAGGCGATACGCCTACAGGCACAGACCCAGCCCGAGGGCATCGCGCTGGTTCAGCATGAGCAGGCGCTGAGTTACGGCGAGCTACAGGCGCGGGCCGAAATGGTTGCTGCCGCGCTTGTCGATGAGGGAATCGAACCGGGCCAGCGTGTCGGGGTGATGCTGAGCCGGTCGCCACAAGCGATCCTTGCCCAGTTAGGGGTGCTGCTCGCCGGTGCGGTGTACGTACCGCTGGACCCGGAGCAGCCCGCCGATCGACAAAGGCTGATCTGCGAGACGGCAGGGCTGGCTCTGGTCATCACTGAGGCAGCTTATCGGCATCGGCTGGCGGACGTTCATTCCGGCCCGATCCAACTGATCGGATTGCTGACCTCGGCCAACCGGACCTACAGCCCGCGCAACAACCATGCGGGCTGTTATCTGATGTTTACCTCCGGTTCGACAGGTGCGCCAAAGGGGGTTGAAGTCAGCCATCGTGCATTGGCGCATTTCGTTCACGCGGCGCGGCAGCGCTACGGCATCGGTTCAGCCGACCGTGTCCTGCAATTCGCACCGTTCAACTTCGATGCGAGTATCGAAGAAGTCTTCGTCAGCTTGTCGGCCGGGGCGACATTGGTGCTGCGCACCGACCCGATGTTGCAGTCGATGTCCTCGTTTGTAGAGGGGCTGGAGCAACTGGCGATCAGCGTCGTCGACCTGCCCACGGCGTTCTGGAATGAATGGGTCGTGGCGCTGCGCAGCGGCCAGGTGCAGATTCCAGCGTCGCTCAAGACGGTGATCATAGGCGGCGAAGCGGCATACCCAGAGCAGCTTCAGGCCTGGCAACGCGTTGCGCGGCCCGATGTGCGTCTGATCAACACCTACGGCCCGACCGAGACAACGGTTGTAGCGACTAGCTGTGATCTGCAAAGCCTCGAAGCCAATCGCGAACGACTGCCTATCGGTCAACCACTGGCAGGTGTCGAGGCGCTGGTTTTGGCGCGAGGCAATCGCCCCGGATCGGAAGGTGAACTGGTGCTATTTGGTCCACAGCTGGCCAACGGTTACCTCAACAGCGACTCGCCGGCGTTTGCTCATTTGCGCATCGGCGACGAGACGATACGGGTCTACCGCACCGGTGACCGCGTGCGACTGGTAGACGGCCAGCTGGTGTACCTGGGCCGACTGGACAACGAATTCAAGATCAGCGGCTATCGCATCCAGCCGGGGGAGGTCGAAGCCCGGATGCTGGCACTGCCGGGTATTGACGAGGCGTGCGTACTGGGCCTGGAGCTTGACGCCGGGGTGCGCCGGTTGGTGGCGTTTTTCGCGGGCCCGCGCGACGACCTCCGAGCGATCAAGCGTGAGCTGAGCGCTGTACTGCCGGCAGCGATGGTGCCGACCGATTACCGCCATTTCGACGTCCTGCCCCGCACCGGTAGCAACAAGATCGACCGTAAGCGCCTTCAGCAGGCCTACGTGCAAGGCACGTCCGAACGGGTATTGAACGACGAGACGCAGCGGCGCGTCAGCGCTATCTGGCAGCAAATCCTCGGGGTGAGCGGCATTCAGCCGGAAGACAACTTCTTCGAGCTCGGTGGGCAGTCGCTGCAGACCATCCAGATTGTTAATCGCCTTGGCGCCGAATTCGGCACCGCCGTGAAGGTTTCCGATGTCTTCGATCACCCGCAATTGGCGGACTTCTGCGGTTTTCTGGACAGCCGGCTGCAACAGCAAGAAGTCGTGGAAATGGTTTGGTGAAGGGGCGGGCAAATGAACGATCAGATGAGTTTCAGCGGGCAGAGTGTTTGGGTGACCGGGGCCGGGCAGGGGATCGGCCGCGCCGTGGCTGAAGGCTTTGCGCGGCTGGGTGGCCGAGTCACTGGTTTCGACCGCACCTTTTCCGAAGGTGTGTCCCGTCCTGAATAAGGTTTACACCTTTCCCCCGAGCCGTTGGAGAACTCGATGGAGCAAGGTGTTAAGCGAA
>NZ_AGSX01000035.1 GCF_000235745.1 Stutzerimonas stutzeri SDM-LAC
CGTGGTTACCGGTCAGGCCCATGTAGAGACCGAGGTTGCCCGGCAGGCGCGGCAGGAAATAGCTACCGCCCACATCCGGGAAGTAACCGATGCCAACTTCCGGCATGCCCATGCGCGTGCGCTCGGAGATCACCCGCAGTGAGGCACCCTGGACCAGGCCCATGCCGCCGCCGAGCACGAAGCCGTTCATCAGCGCCAGCAGGGGTTTGCTGTAGGCATGGATGTACTGGTCCAGCGCGTATTCTTCCTCGAAGAACGCCCGATGCAGGCTGTCGCCGTTCTGGTAGCTGTCATACAGCGAACGGATATCGCCACCGGCACAGAAGGCTTTCTCGCCAGCGCCGCGCAACACCACCGCGACTACATCCTGGTCGTCCGCCCACTCCTGCAATTGCATGTGCAACATCCGCACCATCTCCAGGGTGACGGCATTCAGCCCGGCAGGGCGGTTGAGCGTGAGATAGCCGACGCGGTTACGAACTTCAATCAGTATCGGCGCTTCTGCCTGGGTCATGTCTAATCCTCTTGGCGGTAGAGTTTGATGATCGCGGAGAAGTCCAGCCCGCCATGGCCCTGCATGCTGAAGGCCTGGTACAGCTGCTGCGCGAGACCACCGAGGATAACCGGCTGGCGCACTTGTTTGGCCGCCTCGCTGGCCAGACCAAGGTCTTTGAGCATCAAATCAGTGCCGAAGCCACCGCTGTAACCGCGCGATGCCGGGCCGTTTTCCAGCACGCCAGGGAAGGGGTTGTTGATCTCGGAAGCCCAACACCGGCCGCTGGAAGAGTTAATGATTCCGGCCAGGACTTTGGCATCCATCCCTAGCGCCACGCCCAGCGACATGGCCTCGGCCACGCCGATCATCGAGATGCCGAGCAGCATGTTGTTGGCAACCTTCGCCACTTGGCCGTTACCGGTGTCGCCGCAATGGACGATGTTCTTGCCCATGGTGGCGAGGATTGGCTGTGCTTTGGTGAAGTCCGCTTCGCTGCCACCGACCATGAAGGTCAGGGTACCGGCCGCGGCGCCGACCGTGCCACCGGATACCGGAGCGTCGAGCATGGGGTTGCCGTTTTTTGCAGCGGCTGCAGCGACTTCCCGCGCGGACATTGGATCGATGGTGGAGGAGTCGATCAGCAGCACGCCGGATTGGACGTTGGCCAGAAGCCCGTCTTCACCGAGGTAGACCTGCTTCACATGCGCGGCAGCCGGCAGCATGGTGATGATGGTTTCAACCCCTGCACCCGCGACGGCAGCCGGTGAGGTTGCCTCTTTGGCGCCGGCTTCGACCAGACCCGACACCGCCGCAGCGGAGAGGTCAAAAACCGTGACTTGATGGCCGGCTTTGAGCAGGTTGCGAGCCATCGGCCCGCCCATGTTGCCGAGCCCTAAAAAACCGATATGCATGGCCGTTTCCTTCTTGTTCTGATTGACGGCTGAAACGGCGCCGGGCGACCCGACGCCGATCCGGTTACTTGAGGTTGATCGTAGTGTTCACCGGGCCGCCGACCTCATTCTCATCGAACCAGCGCTGGGTGACGGTCTTGGTCTGAGTGTAGAACTGCACCACCTGCTTGCCATACGGGCCGAGGTCGCCGAGCTTGGAAGCGCGCGAACCGGTGAAGGAGAACATCGGAACCGGCACCGGGATCGGCACGTTGATGCCGACCTGGCCTACGTCGATCTCTTCCTGGAAATGCCGGGCTGCGGCGCCAGAACGGGTGAACAGGGCGGTGCCGTTGCCGTTGGGGTTGGCGTTGACCAGCTCGATGGCCTGATCGAGGGTATCGACCTGCATCACGCAGAGTACCGGGCCGAAGATTTCCTCACGGTAGATGGTCATGTCCGGCTTCACCCCGGAGAAGATGGTCGGCCCAACGAAGTTGCCCTTCTCGAAACCGGAGACCTGCGGGTTGCGACCGTCCAGAGCCAGCTCTGCGCCTTCCGACACGCCGCGCTCGATCAGCGAGCTGATGCGATCCAGTGCTGCGCAGGAAACCACCGGGCCTACGTCGGTCCCGCTTTCAGCGCCTGCGTTGACCTTCAACGTTTTGGCCTTGGCGACCAGATCCGGCAGCCAGCTCTGTGCTTCGCCCACCAGGATCAGCACGGACAGCGCCATGCAGCGCTGGCCGGCTGCGCCAAATGCAGCGCCAGCCAGGTTGTTGAGCGTCTGCTCCTTGTGCGCGTCGGGCAGGATGATGCCGTGGTTCTTCGCGCCCATCATGCACTGCACGCGCTTGCCGGCCTGGCTGGCACGGTTATAGACGTGCGTGCCGACCTTGGTGGAGCCGACAAAGGAAACGGCCTTGATATCCGGGTGGTCGCAGATCAAGTTCACCGCATCGGCGCCGCCATGAATCACGTTCAGCACGCCCGGCGGCACGCCTGCTTCCATCGCCAGCTCGGCGAGACGCATGGTCACCATCGGGTCCTGCTCGGACGGTTTGAGGACGAAGGTATTGCCGGTGGCGATGGCCATCGGGAACATCCACAACGGGATCATCGCCGGGAAGTTGAAGGGTGTGATGCCGGCGCAGACGCCCAGCGGCTGCAGCAAGGTATAGGTATCGACGCCATTGGCAACGTTGTTGGCCAGCTCGCCCAGCTGCAGGTTGCCGATGCCGGCGGCATGCTCGACCACTTCAAGCCCGCGAAATACATCGCCCTCGGCGTCCGGCAGGGTCTTGCCCTGCTCGGCGGTAAGAATGGCGGCGAGCTCCTTCATGTTTTCGCGAATCAGCTGCTGGTACTTGAGGAAGATGCGCGAGCGAGCGCCAATAGGCGTCTTGCGCCAGGTCTTGAAGGCTTCCTTGGCGCTGGCGACCGCGGCGTTCATTTCCGCCTCGGTAGCGAACGGCACCCGGGCTAGGACTTCTTGCGTCGCCGGGTTGACGATGTCGCGCCACTCGCTGGTGGAGGACTCGACCAGCTCGCCGCCGATCAGGAGTTTGACTGTGGGAATGGCACTTGACTGGGTCATGGTGGGGTCCTGGCGATTGTTGTTATTCGGATAGGCAAGTTATGGAACTGTCCTGATCCTAGAGTGCAAATTTGCCGACTTCAATGCGGCTCGCTGCATAGCGAGTCTGCATAAATACACACGCTAGCCCACCACGGCGATATCGCGGAACTGTCGGGATTCGCCGTCTCGTTTGGTTGTTTAGACCTGCACGGCTATTTCGCAACGGATCGTAAGAGGGTTGATCTTCTGGCGGGAGAGCAGCGCCGCGCTACCCGGTGTGCTCCAGCGCCGATGCCAGACGTGCTCCACGGCGTTATCTAATCTGCGGAGCACTCAGGACGTGGCCGCGTGCACACGTGGGTCGCCAGGTTGTGCCCACACATCGTTATCAACCGGTTCGGGATCGTCGTGTCCGACGCAATTGAGAACAGGCGGGAGAACAGCTGCGCGCAGGTGGTCACCGGTAGCCGTAGCGTTTCGTTGTGCCGTTCGGCGTCACTTGACGTTGGATTTCGATGTACAGAGATGAGGGATGCAAACCAACCGGCCCATTCGGGGTTCTTGACTGGGCGGTCGGGAGGCCCGGTGTTCGGGCGGGAGACGAGGGATCAGGCGGGAATAGAGCAGGGGTGGGAAGGTCCGAGCAGGCGCTGCGTCCGCTAGGACGTCAGCGGCCCGGTTTCCTGGATGCAGTGACTTAGTTCACTGCGTCCTTCAGCGACTTGCCTGGCTTGAAGCCTGGCAGTTTTGCTGCGGAGATCTTGATCGTGGCACCCGTCTGCGGGTTGCGGCCGTCACGGGCTGCGCGCTCTTTGACGGCAAAGGTGCCGAAGCCGACCAGCGTCACGCTGTCGCCGTTCTGCAGGGTGTTGGTCACGCTTTCGGTGAAGGCGTCCAGCACACGAGTGGCGGTGCTCTTCGGTACATCGGCGGAGGCGGCGATCGCTTCAATCAACTCGGCTTTATTCACGGGTGTGGCTCCAGATTGGAATGGGTGGTCAGTATAAGCAGCGTCTTGCTCTGTCGCCTGCGGCAAATCTCCTCTTTTTTCAAAAATATCCCGTGCGGGGCGACAAATCTCATGGTTGCCTGGTCCAGACGCTTTTGTCTGGACAGCGGGATTTCGGCTCCGGTTCATTGCCATCCCGACCATTGGTAACTCTGCAGGCGCCTGTATGTAACAAAAGCAATGCGCCCGCCGCAACCAGCGCGCCTTACCGGGATGAAGACGACACGAACCGGCCAATCTACACGCTGATTAGCGCGCTACGACTTTAGTAGCGGATATCGACATCGATTTCGATGGGCGTGTCGCCTGGCACCTCAAACCGGCTCTCTTCGAATGCTGGCGGCCCCATTACCTTGGGGTTATTGGACAAGCCGTATCCTTCGGTGGGAAACATGCCAAACCGAAGATCCAGCTCGCCGTTACCGTTTTCGTCGTGGTAGGCCATCACGGCGTACTGACCGGCAGGTACGTCTTCGAACACCGCTGTGACCGACCCGGCCTTGGCTGGCAATTCGCTGGCGGCGATTGCCTGATCCGCTTTGCGGAATGTCTTCGGATCGGAAAACAGAGCCACGCGGACGGTGCCTCGACCGTGTTCGAGGTTATTGAGCTTGACCGTTAGCGGCTGGCCGTCAGCAACAGCCGCTTGACCTACCGTCATTGCGATCAAGGTTAGCGCTACGCGCAGTGTCATTGGTTTCGCTCCTGGTTGACGTGCATATCGAATGAATTGGAAGTTGTGGGCCTATCAGGCGTGCCCAGATTAGCTCGGCGATAGTGCCGCGGTTCCAGTGGATCGACCAGCAATACAGCTGATCAGTCAGTCACGCCCATAACGAAGCGATAACGCCGTGGCTCCAGCAACGCAGCGATGCGATGCTAGATGCCAAACGACCGGTGACCGAGTCCGCATGAACAAAACCCATCTTCAGACGCTGATCATCGAAAAGCTGCAGGACGATCTCGCTGTGGCAAAGAATGCGCTGAGGGCCTCCCACGAGGCGGCGACGCACTCCGAAAGCAAAGCGGAGAACAAATACGATACCCGCGGGCTGGAAGCAGCCTACCTGGCTGATGGCCAGCGGCGGCGCGTTCATGAGATAGAGACGGCGCTCGCAAGCTATCGAAACCTACCCGTACGATCGCATCGCAATGAAGCGATCACGTTGGGCGCACTGGTTTCGCTGGAATCTTCTGACGCTCATCGTTGGGTCTTTTTGGGGCCGGATGCCGCAGGACTGTGCGTGTCCGTTGAGGGCGATGAAGTGCTGGTGATCTCTCCGCGTTCACCGCTGGGCAGAGCGCTGCTGGGCTGCGAGGAGGGTGATGAGGCCGAGGTTCGTGTCGAAGGACAATCCATTCGCTACAGCGTAATCAGTGTCAGCTGATCTGCTTCCATCGCGCAAGAGAAAGGGCATCTTTCGAAAATTAAAAATTATTCGTATATCAATCAGTTATAAATGCTAGCTAATGTAGATTCTACGATTTGCGATGCTGCTTTCTGCGGCGGCTGTGAGGCGCAAGGCGATTTGAATAAACGATATCAACAAACATATCTATCCTTCTGATTTTAAAAGGAAAATGATCAGAGAGTTGATCATTCTTAGCCGCTACCGTTAGCTCTCGCGCTCAACCGTTCTACTGCACCGTTTCCACCTTGCCGCTGGCGCCTCCAACTTCGCCTGGTGCCGGCAAAATGCCACCTCTCACTCTGTCCAGAAACAATTTGACGCATCCAGTCGAGCTGACTATCGTGCCGCATGCAGATGATAAGCAATCTCATTAGTATTTGCGGAGGTAGTGGTGAACGCACTGACTCGCGTCGCCTACGACGGGTCTGGGGAAGGTTACAAATTCCCGCCCTCGTACCGATTTTATTCGCCGGCTGGAGGCATCGAAGCCAGCGGTTGTTTCAAAGTGATAGACACGCCGGCGGAGGGCGCCGGGCCGGGCCTTGAGCAGGATGTTCAACGTGGATTCACCGAAGCTCAGGCGGCTGGGCTAAGGAACCCGGTACTGGTCGGCGTGATCCCTTTCGATAAGCAGCAACCCTCAAGCTTGTTCATTCCGCGACACATTAGCCATTTGCCTCCCACGGCACCGCCCACCTCCATATGCGGATTCGCCTGTGGAAATGCCCGCCAGTGCATTGAGCAGCCCAACCAGGCCGAGTTTCAGCAGGCCGTTACCCGAGCGCTTGCAGCGCTTCGTAACGGGCGTCTCGACAAAGCAGTGCTGTCCCGTCTGCTGCAGCTTGAGTTCGACGAGCCGCCATGTGCGGCGACGATCTTCCAAGGGTTGCGTCAGCAGAATCCCGAGGCGTACCACTTCTTCGCGGATCTGCCTGACGGCGGGGTGCTGATCGGCGCCAGTCCCGAGCTGCTACTGCGCAAAACCGGCCAACGTCTGGAAACCAACCCTCTGGCCGGCTCAGCCCGGCGTCATGCCGGACCAGCGGAAGACGAGTATGCGGCGCAGTGCCTTCTTGATTCTGCAAAAGACCAGCACGAACACCGTTTGGTGATCCGCGATATGGAGCGCCAGCTGCGGCCTATATGCCGGGAACTGCATATTCCCGACGCACCATCGCTCATGAGCACCGCGAAGCTATGGCACCTGTCCACAAGAATCGAAGGTGAGCTCGCCGAGCCCGTGTCAGCCCTCAAGCTGGCGTGCCAGCTGCACCCGACCCCAGCGCTCTGTGGCTTTCCTACAGCAGCTGCAAAACAGCTGATCTCAGAACTCGAACCCTTTGATCGAGGTGTTTTTGGCGGCATCGTTGGCTGGTGCGACGCCGCCGGAAACGGCGAATGGGCTGTGGTTATTCGCTGCGGCGTGATCGACGAGCGCATAGTCAGGCTGTTTGCCGGGGCTGGGCTGGTATCGGAATCCTGCCCCGAGTCTGAATGGCGCGAAACCGGCACCAAGCTTGGCACCATGCTCGCGGCGTTCGGTCTTGGCCGGGAGGCTGTATGAGCCTGGTTCCGTTCACACACTGGCCTGAGGAATTTGCTGAGCGATACCGCCAGGCCGGTTATTGGCGTGGCGAACCGCTGAGCCAGATGCTCGTTGAGCAGGCCAGCACCCAGCCGGACGCCGTTGCCGTGATCGACGGTAGCAAGGTTATGAGCTACGCCGATCTGGACCAAGCTTCGACGAACCTAGCGCAGCGGCTGGCGAACCGCGGTCTGGGGCAGGGCGACCGCGCCCTCGTCCAATTGGGCAATCAGGCCGAGCTGTACGTTGTGTTCTTCGCCCTGATCAAGGCTGGAATCGCGCCCGTTAACGCATTGTTCAGTCACAACCGTCTCGAGCTGGTGGCCTATGCCGCGCAAATCCGCCCGCGGCTGCTGATTGCCAGCAGGGCTCATTCACTGTTCACAGGTGATGCGTTTGTCGAAGAGCTAACGGAGAGTATTCCTGACCTTGATACCGTCTTGCTGCATGACGACCCCCATCCAGAGCTATGTCTGAAGAGCTGGTTCGAACCGGCGAAAGAACTGCGGTCGTTCCGACCGACACCGGCCGGCGAAGTGGCGTTCTTCCAGCTCTCCGGCGGCAGTACCGGCACGCCAAAGCTGATCCCGCGCACCCATAACGACTACCTCTACAGCGTTCGTCGTAGCGTCGAGATCTGTCAGTTCGACCGAGACACGCGTTATCTCTGTGCACTACCTGCAGCGCACAACTTTCCGCTGAGCTCACCCGGCGCGCTGGGTGTGTTTCTCGCTGGCGGTCGTGTCGTGCTCAGTCCGGACCCCGGTCCCGCCAGTTGCTTCCCTTTGATTGCACAGCAGCAGGTCAACGTTACCGCGCTGGTGCCGTCGGCTCTGGCCATGTGGCTGCAGGCCGCCCCCAGTGGTGAGCTCGATTCGCTGCAGTTGATTCAGGTTGGCGGCGCCAAGCTGCCTGAGACTCAGGCCAGGCAGGTGCCCCAGGTGTTGGGATGCCGGCTGCAACAGGTCTTCGGCATGGCTGAAGGGCTGGTCAACTACACACGGCTGGATGATAGCGATGAGCATATCTATCTGACCCAGGGCCAGCCGATGAGCCCAGATGACGAGATCAAGATCGTTGATCGCGAGGGTCATCCAGTGGCTGCTGGCGAAATCGGGGCGTTGATGACGCGCGGGCCATACACGATCCGTGGCTACTTCCAGAGCCCCGAGCACAACGCCGCCGCATTCGATGCCGAAGGGTTTTATCGCTCCGGTGACCTCGTTCGTCAGCGCGCGGACGGATACCTCGTCGTCGTCGGCCGGATCAAGGATCAGATCAATCGTGGCGGCGAAAAGATCGCCGC
>NZ_AGSX01000034.1 GCF_000235745.1 Stutzerimonas stutzeri SDM-LAC
CGCAGACATTGTGCGTATCAGCCTCGACCCTGCGCCGACGGCTGGCTGATGCCGGGCAGACGTACCAGGCGATCAAGGACCAGGTGCGTCAGGAAATGGCGACACTGTGGCTGGCAGACGCCTCGATCACCTACGCGGAAATCGCCGAGCGCTTGGGTTTTGCCGATGTCAGCTCGTTCTACAAGGCGTTCCGCAAATGGTCCGGAACTAATCCGGGGCAATACCGCAGCCTTATCCTGCGGGCGGACGAACCGATTGCCTCGCGCTTCCCTTGACAGAGCCCCACAACGTTAGCGCCAGGCTTGGCCAAACCAGTCATCGCGATTGCTTGCATCGACCATTGTTCATGCAGAACGGTCTGAAGAAGATGAACCCAGCAGGAGGCGGCAGTGGTGTGCCGCGATGCCTATCATCGTCTCGAGGTCGTGCTGTGGATATTCAAAACAAGGTTTTCCTGATCACCGGCGGCGCATCCGGCCTGGGCGCAGCCGCTGCCGAAACGCTGGTCGCCGCGGGTGCAAAGGTGGTGCTCGCCGATATCAATGCCGAGCTGCTGAGCGAACGCAGCGAGGCGCTGGGTGCTAACGCTCACGCCGTCGTTACCAATGTATGCGACGAAGCGGCGGCACAAGCGGCAGTCAACGCCGCGGTCGAGCATTTCGGTGGCCTGCACGGGCTGGTCAACTGCGCCGGCGTCGCCAGCGGCGAAAAGATCCTCGGCCGCCAGGGCTCGCACGGCCTGGCCAGCTTCAGCAAGGTCATCAACCTCAACCTTATCGGCAGCTTCAACATGCTGCGTCTGGCTGCCGAAGCCATCGCCCGTGGCGAGCCGGATGCCCAGGGCAATCGCGGCGTGATCATCAATACTGCTTCTATCGCCGCTTATGACGGGCAGATTGGCCAGGCCGCCTATGCAGCCTCCAAGGGCGGCGTGGTAGCCATGACGCTACCGGCGGCGCGTGAACTGGCACGCCACGGTATACGCGTCATGACCATCGCCCCGGGGGTGTTCGAGACGCCGATGATGGCCGGCATGCCTCAGGAAGTGCGCGACTCGCTCGCCGCGGGTGTGCCGTTCCCGCCACGTCTGGGCCGCGCTAATGAATACGCGGCGCTGGTCCGCCATATCGCCGAGAACGACATGCTCAACGGCGAAGTTATCCGCCTCGACGGCGCGCTGCGCATGGCCGCCAAATAATCGGGAGACAGATGATGAACAACGATCCAATCGTGATTCTGGGCTCGGCCCGCACCCCCATGGGCGGCTTCCAGGGTGATTTGAAAAGCCTCAGCGCGCCGGAGCTGGGTGCCGCAGCGATTCGCGCGGCGATGGAACGCAGCGGTGTTGCCGCCGAGCAGATACAGGAAGTGTTGATGGGTTGTGTACTGCCGGCCGGCCTCGGCCAGGCGCCGGCGCGCCAAGCCGCGCTCGGTGCCGGACTGGGCAAAGCGACCGCGTCCACCACGTTGAACAAGATGTGCGGCTCGGGCATGCAGGCGGCCATCCTCGCCCACGATGCGCTGCGCGCCGGCAGTGTCGATCTGGTCGTCGCCGGCGGCATGGAAAGCATGTCAAACGCGCCTTATTTGCTGGAAAAAGCCCGTGGCGGCTATCGCATGGGCCACGGCAAGGTGCTCGACCATATGTTCCTCGACGGCCTCGAAGACGCCTATGACAAGGGCCGCCTGATGGGCACCTTTGCCGAGGATTGCGCACAGAATCATGGCTTCAGCCGTGAGGAACAAGATGCCTATGCCTTGACCTCGCTGCAGCGTGCGCGTGATGCCATTTCCAGTGGCCGCTTCGCCAGCGAAATCGTCCCGCTGGAGGTCACCCAGGGCCGCGAACAGCGCACCGTGCGCGACGATGAGCAGCCGCCCAAGGCGATGCCGGAGAAGATCCCCTCGCTCAAGCCCGCATTCCGTGAAGGCGGCACCGTGACGGCGGCCAACTCCAGTTCGATCTCTGACGGTGCCGCCGCACTGCTGTTGACGCGGCGGTCCCACGCCGAGCAGCTCGGGGTGAAACCCCAGGCCGTGATTCATGGCCATGCGGTGTTTGCCGACGCGCCTAACCTGTTCCCGACCGCGCCCATCGGTGCCATCCACAAGCTGCTCGAGCGCACTGGCTGGCGCCTCGACGAGGTCGATCTATTCGAGATCAACGAGGCCTTTGCGGTGGTCAGCATGGTCACCATGCGCGAGCTGGGGCTCGATCACGCCAAGGTCAACGTCAATGGCGGCGCCTGCGCCCTGGGCCACCCAATCGGTGCGTCCGGTGCGCGGATTCTGGTGACCTTGATCGCTGCACTGCGCGACCGCGGCCTGCGCAAGGGCATCGCGGCCATCTGCATCGGTGGTGGCGAAGCGACCGCCATGGCCGTCGAACTGCTCGACTGAGGACTCGTCATGCTGCTTAACGAAGATCAAACCAGCATTCGCGACATGGCCCGGCAGTTCGCTCAGGAGCGCCTAAAGCCCTTCGCCGCCGATTGGGATCGCGAGCATCGCTATCCAGCTGAAGCGATCGGCGAGATGGCCGAGCTCGGCTTTTTCGGCATGCTCTGCCCCGAACAGTGGGGCGGCAGCGAGACCGGCTATATCGCCTATGCGCTGGCGCTGGAAGAGATCGCGGCCGGGGACGGTGCCTGCTCGACCATCATGAGCGTGCACAACTCGGTCGGCTGCGTGCCGATCCTGCGCTTTGGCAACGAGGAGCAGAAACAGCGCTACCTGACGCCGCTGGCCAGCGGTGCGCAGATCGGCGCCTTCGCCCTGACCGAACCCCATGCCGGCTCCGACGCCAGCAGCCTGCGCACCCGTGCGCGGCGTGACGGTGACAGCTATGTGCTCAACGGCGCCAAGCAGTTCATCACCTCGGGCCAGCATGCCGGTACGGTGATCGTCTTCGCCGTGACCGACCCGGACGCCGGCAAGCGCGGTATCAGCGCCTTTATCGTGCCGACCGACACGCCCGGTTATCAGGTGGTGCGCGTCGAGGACAAGCTTGGCCAGCATGCCTCGGATACCTGCCAACTAGCGTTCGAGGACATGCGCGTGCATGAATCCCAGCGCCTGGGCGAGGAGGGCGAGGGCTACCGCATCGCCCTGGCCAATCTGGAAGGCGGCCGTATCGGCATTGCCGCCCAGGCGGTCGGCATGGCCCGCGCGGCCTTCGAAGCCGCCCGCGATTACGCCCGCGAGCGTGAAGCCTTCGGCAAGGCGCTCACCGAACATCAGGCCGTCGCCTTCCGCCTGGCCGACATGGCCACGCAGATCGCCGTGGCCCGGCAGATGGTGCTACACGCCGCCGCGCTGCGCGAAGCCGGCCAGCCGGCATTGGTCGAGGCGTCCATGGCCAAATTGTTCGCTTCGGAAATGGCTGAGAAAGTCTGCTCGGCGGCGATCCAGACGCTGGGTGGCTATGGCTATCTGCAGGACTTCCCGGTGGAGCGCATCTACAGGGATGTGCGGGTGTGTCAGATTTATGAAGGCACGAGCGATATTCAGCGGTTAGTGATTGCACGAAATCTTGGGGAATGAGGCCTAGTCATCGCGTGATGCCGCTCCTGATGTCGCGCCACAGGTAAACCCCCGCGTCGTCATGGGTGGATGGATGAAGCGCCATCCACCCTACGGAGTCGGGGTGCCAGGCGATGCGTTGCCGCTTGACGCCATACACAGCCTGGCGGGCGGACGTAGGGTGGATCACGCTCTACCGAACCGCCCGCGAATCCGTCCCGTCGCTTTGCCGGTGGTTATAGATCCTTTTCATTCCAAGGCTTACCAATCCCAGCCACTCGCTTTTTCCGACTCTCTTATCGAGCCCGGCGTCCGCGAAAAGCGTGGCGCGGGGGCAGCGTGGAGGACGCCGTCGAGATCGCGATAAACACCGCGTTGCTGCATGTGCGGGTGCTGCGCGGCTTCTTCCAGGGTGAGCACCGGGGCGAAGCAGGCGTCGGTTCCTTCGAGTAGCGCGCACCACTCGGACTGGGGACGACTAGTGAACAGCGCGGCGAGCCGCTCGCTCTGTTCCGGCCATTGCGCCGGGTCTTTGCAGCCATCACGCAAGGACTCGGGCGCATCGATGCGCTGCATCAGTTCAGCGAGAAATTGCGGCTCCAGCGGCCCTATGGAGATATCGCGGCCATCGGCACAGGTGTAGCAGCGGTAGTGGGGGGCCGCGCCAGATAACAGATTGCGATCGCGCTCAAGGGAAATGGCACCGCTGGGCAGCAGCCCGGCGAAGAAAGTCATCATCGAGGACACGCCATCGACAATGGCTGCGTCGATCACTTGCCCCTGACCGGATCGTTCCCGCTCCCACAGCGCAGCCATGATGCCGAACGCCAGATACAACGAGCCGCCGCCGAAGTCGCCGACTAGATTGAGCGGCGGAATCGCCGGGCCCTCCCGTCCCCCGATGGCTGCTAGCGCCCCGGTGATCGCGAGGTAGTTGATGTCGTGCCCGGCACTGTTTGCGAGTGGGCCGGTCTGGCCCCAACCTGTCATGCGCCCATAGACCAGGCGCGGGTTGCGTGCATGAACCTGCTCTGGCCCGAGCCCTAGCCGCTCCATCACGCCGGGGCGAAAGCCTTCGACCAATACGTCCGCGTTCTCGGCTAGCGCCAGGCATCGCTCGCGCCCGGCTTCGGTACGGATATCCACCGTCAGTGTTTTTCGGCCACGATCAACCACCGGATTGGGCCAGCCATTTCCACCCTCGCGCTCGATACGAATGACCTCAGCACCGAGGTCGGCCAGCAGCATCGCGCAGTGCGGGCCGGGGCCGATACTGGCGAATTCCAGCACGCGCAGGCCGAGCAGCGGGCCTTGGCGCGGTTGTGATTTATCCATCGACATCGAACTCCCGAGGCGTAGCGCATCGAATCAGGCGGATGATTCGTTCACCCGTATTGTTGTCCGTCGGGTAGGTGCAACCCATCGAGCGGCTGACCGCGCCACAGCGGATCATGGCTGACACTGTGTGGCGGTCCTGCTTGCTGGTGGGTTTCAGCCATCCTGCGTTTGTGGCTTGGTTCGCCGTGTCGTGTGGTCAGCTGTTTGCCGCGCTTACGGTCATCTCCACCAGGTGGTTGCGATAGCGGTCGCGCAGGGTCTTCTTGTCGATCTTGCCGGTGGCGGTCAGCGGAACGCTGTCGAAGATCACGGCATCGGGCATCCACCATTTGACGATCTGCGGCTCAAGGTGGGCGAGTACGGTTTCGATGCAGACATCGGCCCCGTCATGGGGCTCGATGATCAGGATAGGTCGCTCTTCCCATTTCTCGTGAGTAACACCGACCACCGCGGCGATGCGCACGCCCGGACAGGCCACGGCAATGTTCTCGATGTCGATGGAACTGATCCACTCGCCACCGGACTTGATCACGTCCTTGCTGCGGTCGGTGATGCGCATGTAGCCGTTGGGGTCGAGTGTGGCGATGTCGCCGGTATCGAACCAGCCGTCGGCGTCCAGCGCCGTGGTTTCACTGCGGAAGTAGCGCTCGACCGTCCACGGGCCGCGTACCAGAAGCGCGCCGGAACTGACGCCGTCGTGCGGCAGCTCATTGCCCGCTTCGTCGACGATCTTCAGCTCGATGCCAAACTGCAGACGGCCCTGGCGGGTCCAGATGGCCTCGTTGGTAGCGGCTTCGCCCATGGCGGCAAGCTTGGGTGTCGGTGTGGCGACCACGCCAAGTGGGCTGGTCTCGGTCATGCCCCACAGCTGGCGGACGCTGACGCCATATTTCGTCTCGAATTTCTCGGCCAAGGCCCTGGGTACAGCCGAGCCAGCTATCACCAGGCACTTGAGCGCGCCCGTGCTTTCACCGGTGCGCTCGAGATAATCCAGATACATGTTCCAGATGGTCGGAACGCCACCGGAGAAGGTAACGCCTTCGGTCTGGATCAGCTCTTGCAGACTGGCGCCGTCCATCTTGTCGCACGGCAGCACAAATTTGCATCCATTGATCGCCGCGGTGAACGGCACGCCCCACGCGGTGGCGTGGTAGAGCGAAGAGCAGGGCATGATGCAATCGAACGCCGAGAAACCGAAGGCGCCGGTAAGGCCCGCTGCCATGGCATGCAGGACGACGGAGCGGTGGCTGTAGACCACACCTTTTGGGTTGCCGGTGGTGCCCGAGGTATAGCAGAGCATGGCGCCCGCGTTTTCATCGAACTGAGGCCAGTCGGTGACTGGCTGCTCTTTGGCGATGAGGGTTTCATAGCTCAGCGCACCCACTTCGCCCGGCTCGGTGCGCTCGGCGTCGGAGAGCATGATGAAGGTGTGGACGCGATCCAGATGCGGCCGCACCCGCTCGACCACGGCAAGAAAGCTGCGATCGAACAGCAGTACGCCGCTGCCGGCATGATTCAGGGTGTAGATGATCTGCTCGTCCGACAGGCGAGGGTTGGCCGTGTGCAGCACAGCACCGATGCCCGGGACAGCAAAGAACAGCTCGAAGTGACGATGGGTATTCCAGGCCATGGACGAGACCAGGTCGCCGGGTTTGACGCCCAGGTTGCGCAACATCGTGGCTGCCTGGCCTGCGCGTTGCGCCAGCCCAGCGTAGTCATAACGCCAGATGGGTTCGTCCACTAACCGCGACACGATCTCCCGGTCGCCATGGGCGAGGGCGGCATGGGTCAGAATGCCGCTGATCATCAGCGGGGTCTGCTGCATCGTACCTTTGAGCATCGTCGTATCCTTCTTATTGTTGTTGGATGGCGGCTCGCGCTGCCGCCCTCAGGCGTTCGGGATATTGCTTCGAGGTTGGTTTTTACTTTGGCTCCTGTCGTCGGGGCTGTTCGCCAGCAAGCTGGCTCCTACAACAGCCAAGGCCGTGCGAGTTTGTCGGAGCGAACTCGCTCGCGAAGCAGGTTTCACAACCCGTAGTTATTCAACTCCCTGGCAATCAACAGCCGCTGAATTTCGCTGGAGCCTTCGTAGATCTGCGTGATGCGTGCGTCACGGTAGTAGCGCTCGACCGGGTAATCCTCGAGATAGCCGTAGCCGCCATGGATCTGCATCGCTTTGGAGCAGACGTACTCGGCAACTTCGGACGCGAACAGCTTGGCCTGGGAAGCCTCGGACAGGCACGGCAGATTGGCGCTGCGCAGGCGTGCAGCATGCAGAATCAGCAGCCGCGCGGCGTTCAGACGGGTGTGCATGTCGGCGAGCATGTTGGCCACGCTCTGGTGCTCGATGATCGGCTTGTCGAACTGGATGCGCTCGCGGGCGTAACCCAGTGCCGCCTCGAATGCGGCGCGAGCAATGCCCAGCGCCTGCGCGCCGATGCCGATGCGCCCGCCTTCAAGATTCGACAGGGCAATGGCCAGCCCCTTGCCACGCGGGCCGAGCAGATTGGCTTCGGGGATGCGACAGTCACGCAGGGTCACGCCACAGGTGTCTGAAGCACGGATGCCCATCTTCTTTTCCATGCGGTCGACGACGAAACCAGGGTTGTCGGTGGGCACCAGGAACGCCGATAGCCCCTTCTTGCCCAGCTCCGGATCGGTGACGGCGAAGACGACCGCGATCTTGGCGCGCTTGCCGTTGCTGACGAACTGCTTGGCGCCATTGATCACCCATTCGCCGTTCTCCAGCACGGCGCGGGTGCGCAGGTTGTGCGCCTCGGAACCGGCCTGGGGTTCGGTCAGGGCGAAGCAGCCGATGGCGCGACCCGCCGCCAGGTCCGGCAGCCACTCATCCTGCTGCTCCGGCGTGCCGTACTTGAGGATCGGGCCGCAGCCGACCGAGCTGTGGATGCTCATCAGCGCACCGATGGCGCCATCGCCGGCGGAAATTTCCTCGACCGCTAGCGCATAGGCGACGTAGTCGATATAAGTGCCGCCCCACTGCTCGGGCACGATCATGCCCAGCAGGCCGAGCTCGCCGAGCTGGGTCACGGTGTCGTCACCGATCCAGCCGGCCTGCTCCCAGGCCTCTGCCTTCGGCGCAATTTCGGCGCGAGCGAAGTCGCGCGCCATGTCGCGGATCATCCGTTGTTCTTCGCTCAGTTCGATATCTTGCATAAGCAATTCCTGATCAGACGCCGTCGAAGAATGCGGCGACGCGCTCGGGCGTCACTTCATTCAGCGTAGGCGGGTTCCAGCGCGGGTTCTTGTCTTTATCGACGATTAGCGCGCGAACGCCTTCGATGATGTCGCCTTCGTCGAACCACTGGCGGTCCAGGTGCAGCTCCATGGCAAAGCAGTCGGCCAGCGACAAGCTGCGACCGCGACGGAGCATTTCCAGCGTGACGCTCATCGACAGCGGCGAGCGGCTGTCCATGGTCTTGAGCGTCTCGGCCGCCCAATCGCGAAACTCGGGACGTGTTTCGGCAGCCAGCGACTGGCGAATGGCGGCGACGCTGTCGTGGGCGAAATGCTGCTCGATGGCCGGGAACAGCGCCTTGAACGACGCATCCGGCAACTCGGTGCAACCCATGGACACCAGCAGGTTGGTCAGTGCCTGCACTGGCGCGGTGGTCCAGTCCTGGCGGTCCAGCGCCTGTTCCAGCTCGGCGAAACGCTCGTACGGCACGCAATAATCGGCGAGACCGGCGTACAGCGCGTCGGCCGAGCCG
>NZ_AGSX01000033.1 GCF_000235745.1 Stutzerimonas stutzeri SDM-LAC
CAGGAACCCATCACCACGGCGAGCTGCGGGATACCCATGGCACTCATGTTGGCTTGGTTGAAGAAGATGCGGCCGAAGTGCTCACGGTCCGGGAACACCTCGTCCTGGCGCGGAAGGTTGGCACCGCCGGAATCGACCAGATAGATGCATGGCAACCGATTCTGTTGGGCGATGGCTTGCGCGCGAAGGTGCTTTTTAACGGTGAGTGGGTAGTAGCTGCCGCCTTTTACCGTGGCATCGTTTGCAATGATCATGCATTCGACGCCCTCGACTCGACCGATACCGGCGACCACGCCCGCGGCGGCGACGTCCTCGCCATACACTTCATGGGCGGCCAGTGGCGCGACTTCAAGAAAGGCCGAGCCCGAGTCGAGGAGGGCGTTGATGCGATCACGCACCAGCAGCTTGCCGCGAGCGACATGGCGCTGCTGGGACTTCTCACCGCCGCCTTCGCTGACTTTGCCGAGCAGCGTGCGGAGGCTTTCAACCTGCTCGAGCATCGCGTCGCGGTTGGCAGCAAATTCGGGGGAGCGGGTGTTGATCTGGGTGTTCAGGATGGCCATGTGAAGCCCTCGAAAATGCGCTGGAGGCTGAACGAGGAACGAGGCGGCTTTCGTAGGGTGGGCCGGGCGGCGTTCCGCTTCAGCCCACCACACTGCACTCCGCCGACGGTGGGCTGAAGCCCACCCTACCGATATCTCGTTCTACCTCAGCTGCTTTGTCTTATTTGCTTTCGTTGAACAGCTCGCGACCGATCAGCATCCGACGAATTTCGCTGGTGCCGGCGCCGATCTCGTAGAGCTTGGCGTCACGCAGCAACCGGCCGGTGGGGAACTCGTTGATGTAGCCATTGCCGCCGAGAATCTGGATCGCCTGCAGCGCCATCTGCGTCGCCGCTTCTGCGGTGTAAAGGATCACGCCGGCGGCATCCTTGCGGGTGGTTTCGCCACGATCGCAAGCCTGCGCGACGGTGTAGAGGTACGCCCGGCTGGCATTGAGCTGGGTGTACATGTCAGCCACCTTGCCCTGGATGAACTGGAACTCGCCGATGCTCTGGCCGAACTGCTTGCGGTCGTGGATGTAGGGGACCACCACATCGAGGCAGGCCTGCATGATCCCCACCGGGCCACCAGCGAGCACCACGCGCTCGTAGTCCAAACCGCTCATCAGCACCTTGACGCCGCCGTTCTCGACGCCAAGCACGTTCTCTACCGGCACCTCGACATCGTCGAAGAATAGCTCGCACGTGTTGGAGCCGCGCATGCCGAGCTTGTCGAATTTGTTGCCGCGCGAGAAACCCTTCCAGTCCCGTTCGACGATGAACGCGGTGATGCCATGAGGCCCCTTGTCCAGATCGGTCTTGGCATAGATCACATAGGTATTGGCGTCCGGGCCGTTGGTAATCCAGGTCTTGCTGCCGTTGAGAACGAAGCGGTCGCCTTGCTTGTCGGCGCGCAGTTTCATCGAGACCACGTCGGAACCGGCGTTCGGCTCGCTCATCGCCAGTGCGCCGACGTGCTCACCGGAAATCAGCTTGGGCAGGTATTTCGCCTTCTGCTCGGGCGTGCCGTTGCGGTTGATCTGGTTGACGCAGAGGTTGGAGTGCGCGCCGTAGGACAGGCCCACCGACGCTGAACCGCGGCTGATTTCCTCAAGCGCGATGACATGCGCCAGGTAACCCATCCCGGCACCACTGTATTCCTCGTCTATGGTGATACCGAGCAAGCCCATGTCGCC
This sequence comes from Stutzerimonas stutzeri SDM-LAC, assembly GCF_000235745.1. Taxonomy (GTDB): domain Bacteria; phylum Pseudomonadota; class Gammaproteobacteria; order Pseudomonadales; family Pseudomonadaceae; genus Stutzerimonas; species Stutzerimonas stutzeri_H. The sequence goes on from NZ_AGSX01000033.1 coordinate 1,738, forward strand.
AAACTTGCGCCACATGTCGCTGGGGAAGAGATTGTCGCGGTCGATGGCTTCGGCGCGGGGCGCCAGCTCGTTCGCAACGAAACCGCGGGTCTGGTCGCGGAGCATGTCCACCGTTTCACCGAGAGCGAAGTTGAGGCCGGAATAGTTCATGTGCCACCTGTCTGTCTTGTAGTTGTTCTGATCCGACCGCCGGTTGAGCGCAATTGCTTTTTTTACCCGCGGTTCAGCTGTTGGTTGGAGCGCTCCCGTACCGACTTAAGGTGTAGGGTGCGGTGGGTTGTCACGCTGTTACCTTTACGTTAACGTAACGACGTCCTGAATGACTGTCAACTGCAGCAGACGTGGCAGTAAGGCCTCATAACAAACATAAGACTGAGGAATTTCGACATGAGTCTTCCGAGCTACACCTGCGGACCGCAGACCAAACCCCTGTTGCCGATGACCATCGGTGCGGCGTTCGACCGGGCTGTCGAGCGGTTCTCCGACCGTGAGGCCTTGGTCGTTCGCCACCAGAACCTGCGCTACAGCTGGGCACAATTGGCCGACGAAGTGGACCGCTGTGCACGAGGCTTGCTGGCGCTCGGCCTCAAAGCTGGCGAGCGGGTGGGTATCTGGTCGCCTAATAATGCGCAGTGGTGCATCACCCAATTTGCGACCGCCAAGGTGGGCGTGGTGCTGGTGAACATCAACCCGGCTTATCGCCTAAATGAGCTCGAATACGGGCTGAAGCAATCGGGCTGCCGCTGGTTGATCTGCGCCGATGCGTTCAAGACTTCCGACTATCACGCGATGCTGCATGAGCTGCTGCCGGAGCTCGAGAGTTCCGCGATCGGCGCGCTGCAAAGTCACATGCTTCCAGAGCTGCGCGGCGTGATCAGCCTGTGCGACACGCCTGTGGATGGCATGCTGCTGTGGAAAGGGCTGATGGACATGGCCGAGCAGGTCGGTCCGGAGCAGCTACGCCAGTGCGGCGAGCAGCTGCAGTTCGATGATCCGATCAACATCCAGTACACCTCTGGCACCACGGGTTTCCCCAAGGGCGCCACGCTCAGTCACTACAACATCCTGAACAACGGCTACATGGTCGGCGAAAGTCTCAAGCTCACCGAGCACGACCGGCTGGTGATTCCAGTCCCGCTTTATCACTGCTTTGGCATGGTCATGGGCAATCTCGGTTGTGTCACCCACGGCACCACGATGATCTATCCAAGTGCGGCATTCGAGCCGCTGGCGTCCCTGCAGGCAGCGGCGGAAGAGAAGGCCACCGGGATGTACGGTGTACCGACCATGTTCATCGCGATGCTTGACCATCCGGAGCGCCAGTCGCTGGACTTGAGCAACCTGCGTACCGGAATCATGGCCGGTTCCACCTGCCCGATCGAAGTCATGAAGCGCGTCATCGACGACATGCATCTGGCCGAGATGCAGATTGCCTACGGCATGACCGAAACCAGTCCTGTCTCGACTCAAACCGGCCCGGATGATGATCTCGAGCGTCGTGTCACCAGCGTCGGGCGTACCCAGCCACACCTGGAAAGCAAGGTGGTCGACGAGCACAACCGTATCGTTGCGCGCGGGCAGATCGGCGAGCTGTGCACCCGCGGCTACAGTGTGATGCTCGGCTACTGGAACAATCCGGAGGCCACCGCCGGGGCAATTGACGGCGCGCGCTGGATGCATACCGGCGACCTGGCAATCATGGACGACGAGGGCTATATCAAGATCGTCGGGCGCAACAAGGACATGATCATCCGCGGTGGCGAGAATGTTTACCCACGGGAAGTCGAGGAGTTTCTCTTCACGCACCCGGCCGTCGCAGACGTGCAGGTGATTGGCGTGCCCGACAAGACCTACGGTGAAGAGATTGTCGCCTGGGTCAAGTTGCATCCGGGGCATGAAGCCACTGCCGATGATCTGCGCGAGTTCTGCAAAGGGCGTATCGCGCACTTCAAGACGCCCAGGCACATCAAGTTCGTGGAAGAGTTCCCAATGACGATCAGCGGAAAGGTGCAGAAATTTCGCATGCGTGAGGTGAGCGTCGCCGAGCTGGGACTTGCTGACTAGAGCGGTTAGCCCGGTCGGCCGAGGTCGACCGGCAGCCCATCCGTGTATCTATTCGGAGCGCCACATGACTCAAGCCATCAGTCGTTTTCCACTGGTCGATAACCTGGACGCGCTACCGGCAGATATCCACGAGCGGATTGTCGCTGTGCAGGAAAAAGCAGGTTTTGTGCCTAACGTGTTTCTTATGTTGGCTCATCGGCCCGATGAATTTCGTGCCTTCTTTAACTACCACGATGCTTTGATGGAAAGGGAAGGTGACAGCCTGACCAAAGCCGAAAAGGAGATGATCGTCGTAGCAATAAGTGCCGATCATGGCTGCTTGTACTGCGTTGTGGCTCATGGTGCGATTTTGAGAATTCTCACCAAGGACCCGCAGATCGCCGACCAGATATCAGTCAACTATCGCACCGCTCCCATCAATGAGCGTCAACGGACTATGCTCGATTTTGCGCTGCATCTCGCGGCTGAGCGTGGAGTGCTGGATGACGCGTGGCAGGCACGATTGGAAAAGATGGGCTTCACTCTGAACGACATTTGGGATATTGGTGCGATTGCCGCACTGTTTGGTCTTTCCAACCGTCTGGTATCGATGGCGCGAACACCGCCCAATGACGAATTCTATTTGCTGGGCCGCGTGCCCAGGGCTAGCGCGAGCTGAGCGGTAGCCATGGATTTACCGCATTACGCGGTAAACAAGACCCGGCAGGAGCGAGGTCGGGTCTTCAGCTGCACCAACCAAGACAATAACAAGAGAGATAACTATGCAACTGAAACCCCTGAGCCGTTTCTTCCTCTTCAGCAGCCTGGCAGCGTCTGCGCTAGGTACTTCAACCATGGCATCGGCCGCGTTTCTCGATGACAGCAAGGCCACCGTCGAGCTACGTAACTTCTATATGAACCGTGATTTTCGTCAGCCCGGCGCTTCGCAGTCCAAGGCTGACGAGTGGGCGCAGGGTTTCATTCTGAAAATGGAATCAGGCTACACCGAGGGGCCGATTGGCTTTGGCGTGGATGCATTGGGCCTGCTGGGCGTCAAGCTCGATTCGAGCCGGGATCGCTCGGGCACGGGAGTCCTGCAGAGGGACTCGTCCGGCCAGCCGTCTGACGATTACGGCACCGCCGGACTGACCGCCAAAGCAAAAATGTCCAACACGACCCTGCACGTCGGTACGCTGCAGCCGATCATCCCGGTGGTGATGCGCAACGACAGCCGTCTGCTGCCTAGCATCTACCGTGGCGCCTGGTTGCAGAGCAAGGAAGTCGACGGGCTTACGCTCGATGTCGGCATGCTCGACCGTACCAGCTACCGTGATTCTTCGGACTACGAAGAGATGACGGTTTATGCGCCGACTAGCGGTGCAGCGCGCAACATCGTCTTGGGCAATACCAAAACCAGCGATGAGTTCCTGTTCGCTGGCGGCAAATACCAGTTCATGCCCGAACTGACCGGTAGCTATTACTACGGCGCGCTGGACGGCATCTACAAGCAGCACAACACGCAACTGGTTCATATCATGCCGCTCGGTGAGAACCAGAGCTTCAAGACCGATCTGCGCTATGTGCGCTCTACCGATGACGGTGGCAGCAACGTCGACAACAACGCCTTCGGCGCATTGTTCACCTACAAGATCGGCGGTCATGGATTCACTGGTGGTTACCAGACGCTGAGCGGCGACACCGGCTTTGCGTACATCAGTGGTGGCGACAACATGCTGGTCAATCTGTTGCAGATCAACGACTTCGGTAACGAAGACGAGAAATCATGGCAGGTTCGCTACGACTACGACTTTGCAGCTGCTGGCATCCCGGGGCTGAGCCTGATGACTCGCTATGTATCCGGTGACAACGTCAACCTGGCAGGCGGCGGCGAAGGTGAAGAGTGGGAGCGTGACACCGACATCGCCTATGTGGTCCAGAGCGGGCCGTTGAAGAACGTCGGTATGAAAGTGCGTAACGCTACGGTGCGCAGCAACTTCGGTAGCGACATCAATGAAACGCGTTTGATCCTCAGCTACACCCTGGCGCTTTGGTAAGGCCGGAACGCAACACCGCAATACCTCCTCGTTGATCTTTTGCCGGGCCCTTGGGGCCCGGTTTTTTCAGGGGGGAGCGGCGCGCATAGCCCCGCCAAAACCTGTAATTCGCTCAATCGAGCGTTTGAAAAGGTTGCTTGCTTCAGCTTGTAAACGGTTGTTATCGTTTACGTAAAGGTCATCTGTGGCCTGCGCCATAACCAACAACAATAATCAAGGTTAGAGGTCATCCCATGGCACCTGAGTTCGTGCTGGAAACGCGCGGTCTGACCAAGGAATTTCGCGGTTTCACCGCAGTTGATTCCGTTGATCTGCGCGTACAGAAGGGACACATCCATGCACTGATCGGCCCCAACGGTGCTGGCAAGACAACAGTGTTCAATCTCCTCACCAAATTCCTCACGCCTACCCGCGGCGAGATTGTCTATCGCGGTAAGGCCATCACGTCCATGAAGGCCAACGAGATTGCGCGCCTTGGCCTGGTGCGTTCGTTCCAGATCTCCGCCGTCTTCGGTCACATGACCGTGCTGGAAAACGTACGCGTCGCGCTGCAGCAGAAACTCGGCAATTCTTACCACTTCTGGAAATCGGAACGGTCACTGCGTGAGCTGGACGAGCGAGCGCTCCAGCTGCTTGCGGATGTAGACCTCGAATCCTTCGCTCAGACACTCGCCATCGAGCTGCCGTACGGTCGCAAGCGCGCCCTGGAACTGGCGACCACCCTGGCGCTGGATCCGGTAGTGCTCTTGCTCGATGAGCCTACCCAAGGCATGGGCGGCGAGGACGTCGATATGGTCGTAGCACTGGTACGCCGTGCAGCGGTCAGCCGCACCGTGCTGATGGTTGAGCACAACCTCAGTGTGGTCAGCCGGCTGTGTGATCGGATCACCGTTCTGGCGCGAGGTGCTGTCTTGGCTGAAGGTGACTATGAAACCGTCTCGGCCAACCCGGACGTGCGTGAGGCCTACATGGGCAGCGAAGCCGATGCTGAGGAGGTCCACGCATGACGCCCATGGCTGATCGTGACCAGCTGCGGGTCGATGACCTGCATGCGTTCTACGGTGAATCCCACATCCTGCATGGCGTTGATCTGGTGGTTGGGCGGGGCGAACTCGTCACGTTGCTCGGCCGCAACGGCTCCGGCCGCAGCACCACCTTGCGCGCGATCATGAACATGGTGGGCCGGCGTACCGGCTCGATTGTCGTCAACGGCAACGAAACCATGGGCATGCCAGCCCACCAGATTCCCCGGCTTGGGGTCGGCTATTGCCCCGAAGAGCGGGGCGTTTTCTCCAGTCTCAATGTCGAGGAAAACCTGCTGCTGCCGCCGACCGTGCGCAGTGGCGGCATGGGCCTGGACGAGCTCTACGAGATGTTCCCCAACCTGTATGAGCGTCGCTTCAGCCAGGGCACTCGGCTATCCGGCGGCGAGCAACAGATGCTCGCCATGGCGCGCATTCTGCGAACCGGCGCCAACCTGTTGCTGCTGGACGAGATCACTGAGGGCCTGGCCCCGGTCATCGTTCAGAAACTGGCTGAAGTGCTGGTCAAACTAAAAAAACGCGGCCTGACCATCGTGCTGGTGGAGCAGAACTTCCGCTTCGCGGCGCCGCTGGCCGACCGTCACTACGTGATGGAGCACGGGCAGATCATCGAAGAAATCAGTGCAGCAGACCTGGATTCAAAAAAGGAGTTTTTGAATAGCTGTCTGGGGGTCTGACCACCCTCGCCATGGAAGCCAGTCGGTACGACCTGTAGACCGGCGATCGCAACAACACAGGGCACTACAACAAAAACAATCACAGTAGGTGAGTATGAAAAGTCTCAAGAAAACCGCAGCCGCAATCCTTGTTTCCAGCATGATCGCTGGTGCCGCGCAAGCCGAAATCAGCAACGATGAAATCCGCATTGGCTATCTTGCCGACATGTCCGGTACCTACCGCGACCTATCCGGCCCGGGCGGTCTTGAAGCCTTGAAGATGGCTATCGAAGATTTCGGCGGCACCGTCGATGGCAAAAAGATCGTCACCTTCAACGCAGACGATCTGAACAAGCCCGATGTTGGCGCGAATACCGTTCGGCAGTGGATCGACGAGCGCAATGTCGACATGGTAACCGGGATGGTTGCCAGCTCTGTGGTGTTGGCCGCAGCCAAGGTGATCGAGCAGGGTGACAAGTTGGCGCTGATTTCCGGAGCCGCTGCGTCGAGCATCACCAATGAGTTCTGCTCGCCCAATCATATTCACTGGACCTACGACACCTTCGCGCTGGCCAACGGCACGGCTAACGCCGTACTCAAGGATGGCGGCAAGAGCTGGTTCATCCTGACCGCCGACTATGCCTTTGGCCACGCCATGGAAAATGACATCAAGAAGGTCGTCGAAGCCGAGGGCGGAAGTGTGGTTGGCACGGTTCGCCATCCGTTCCCAAGCAGCGACTTCTCTTCCTACATTCTGCAGGCTCAGGGCTCCGGTGCCGATGTGGTCGCGCTTGCCAACGCGGGTGCTGACACCGTCAACTCGCTCAAGACGGCCAGCGAGTTTGGCGTGACCCAATCCGGACAGCGTCTTGCCGGCATGGTGGTGTTCCTCAACGACATTCATGCGATGGGCCTGGACGTCACTCAAGGCCTGATGCTTACCACCGGCTGGTACTGGGACATGAATGAGGAAGCGCGCGCCTGGGCAAAGCGTTATGAAGAGCGGGTGGGCAGCATGCCGACCATGGTTCAAGCAGGTATCTACTCGGCAGCCACCCATTATCTGAACGCGGTCAAAGCGACCGGCAGCGATGACACCGCAACCGTTCGCGCACAGATGGCCAAGACACCGGTTAACGATATGTTCGCCAAGAACGGCTCCATCCGGGAAGACGGCCGCATGGTGCATGACATGTACCTGGTCCAGGTCAAGAAGCCGGCCGAGTCGAAGGGTGAATGGGATCTCTACAAGGTTGTCAGCACCATCCCTGGTGATGAGGCGTTCCGGCCGATAGCCGAGAGCCAGTGCCAGAAGATGGCGCCGAAGGGCTGATTAGCCGTTCCCCCGTCTCAGCCCGGCCGGAAGCGGCCGGGTGTCCCGGAATCCCTTTGGGAAATGAATCATGACTCTCGTTTTCGGCGTTCCACTGAGCGTTCTGTTCGGGCAGTTGCTGCTCGGCCTGATCAATGGGTCGTTCTACGCGCTGTTGAGCCTTGGTCTGGCGATCATCTTCGGTCTGCTGAAGATCATCAATTTTGCCCACGGCGCGCAATACATGCTCGGCGCCTTCGCCGCTTACCTCGGGTTGAATTACCTGGGCATCAATTATTGGGCAGCGTTGTTGCTTGCTCCGTTGGTGGTCGGGCTACTGGGGATGGGCATCGAGCGTGGCCTGCTGCGTCGCATCGCCGGTGAGGACCATCTGTATGGCTTGCTGCTGACCTTCGGCCTCGCGCTGATCGTTGAAGGTAGCTTCGTTAAGCTGTTCGGCGTGTCGGGCTCTTCCTACCCGATGCCGGACATGCTCAAGGGTGGTCATAACCTCGGCTTCATGTTCATGCCGACCTACCGCGGGTGGGTCATCGTTGCCGCGCTCTCGGTATGCATCGTCACGTGGTACATGATCGAGCGGACCCGTTTGGGCTCTTATTTGCGCGCAGGCACGGAAAACCCGAAGTTGATGCAGGCGTTCGGTATCAACGTACCGCTGCTCGTCACCTTGACGTACGGCTACGGCGTCGCGCTGGCAGCCTTTGCCGGTGTGCTTGCTGCGCCCATCTATGCGGTGACGCCGGGAATGGGCTCGAACTTGCTCATTGTGGTGTTTGCCGTTGTGGTGATCGGCGGGATGGGTTCAATCATGGGCGCGATCCTTACCGGCCTGGCCATGGGCCTGATTGAAGGATTGACCAAAGTGTTTTACCCCGAAGCGGCAAACACGGTGATCTTCTTGATCATGGTTCTGGTTTTGCTTGTGCGTCCGGCAGGCCTGTTCGGCAAGGAGGCATGAACATGTCGACTCAAGAAAATGTACAAATGTCTCCCGTGGCAGTCCGCGCCAATGCCGAACGCGAGCGGCGTCGTGCTTCACGGCGGCGTCAGTATCTGTTCTACACGGTACTGTTGGGTGTGGCGCTGGTTGCGCCGATGATGGTCTATCCCGTGTTTCTGATGAAGCTGCTGTGCTTTGCTCTGTTCGCCTGTGCGTTCAATTTGCTGCTCGGCTATGCAGGTTTGTTGTCATTCGGACACGCCGCGTTTTTTGCCTGCGGCGGTTACATCACCGGATATACGCTCAGCACCTACAGCGGCCTGAGCACCGAACTGGGCATCCTTGCCGGAACCTTGGCATCGACGGTGCTGGGTGTGATCTTCGGGCTGCTGGCGATCCGCCGACAGGGCATCTACTTCGCGATGATCACCTTGGCCTTGGCGCAGATGGTCTTCTTCGTCTTTGTCCAGGCGCCGTTCACCGGCGGTGAGAACGGGATGCAGGGCGTGCCAAGAGGGTATTTGCTGGGCCTCTTCGACATGCAGAACAACATGTCCCTGTATTACTTCGTCCTGGCGGTGTTCGTGCTGGGCTTCGCGATCATCCAACGGACCATCCACTCGCCTTATGGGCAGGTGCTCAAGGCGATCCGCGAGAATGAGCCGCGGGCGATCTCGCTGGGATACAACGTCGATGCGCACAAGCTGCTGGCGTTCATTATCTCGGCGGCTCTGACCGGGCTGGCCGGCTCGACCAAGACGGTGGTATTCCAGCTGGCCTCGCTGACGGATGCGCATTGGCACATGTCCGGTGAGGTGATTCTGATGACGCTGCTCGGTGGCGTCGGCACAATCCTGGGACCCATCGTAGGTGCGACGGTGGTCGTGGCACTGCAGGGCTCACTGTCCAACGGACCCTTGGGCGAATGGGTACACGTGATCCTCGGGGTTATCTTCGTGCTCTGTGTTCTGTTGTTCCGCTCCGGCATCGTGGGCTGGCTGGAGCGACTGGTGAAGCGCAACTTCAAGTAGTGCTGTGTTACGGCGCGGGGGCGGCGCTTCGAATGGGCGCCGTCGTGGCCCCGTCGCTTCGGGTGTAGTGAATCGGTCTGTTACGGCGGATGTGCGGGGCTTCAACGGCACAGGATGCCCAACGAGCTGCGCGGGTACTGGCTACGTTGTTTGCTGCGGTGTGGCGGATGATTGCAATGGTGTGATGCGAAGAACGGGATCGTTAGCGAATGGATTCGCCAACGGACGCGCCCAAGACAGCCAGGGCGGAAGCGTTTCGTTAGAACCCGCAGCCCCGCAAGGGCGAGGCTACGGTGTCGGTTCTTAGGCGTTGCGCCACGCCGGGTTGCGTTTTTCCAGGAAGGCGTTGACGCCTTCCTTCTGATCCTGCGTATCGAACAGTTCGGCGAACAGCTCGCGCTCGGCTGCCCAGCCGGCATCCTGCGGCGCCGTTCGTGCATTCATGACCAGGCGCTTGCAGCGGCTGACGGAAGAGGGGCTTTGCAGGTCTACCAGCGCTGCGAGTTTAAGCGCCGCGTCGAGCGATTCACCACGACCGACTACCTCTTCGACCAACCCAATCTTCTCGGCTTTTTCGGCGCTGATGCGCTCGCCACACAGGATCATCCGCTTGGCCCAGCCTTCGCCCACCAGCCATGGCAGATTTTGCGTTCCGCCCGCGCAGGGCAGCAGTCCAACCTTGGCTTCCGGGAGCGCCATCTGCGCCTGCTCTTCTGCAATACGAATGTCGCAGGCCAGCGCGCATTCCAGCCCGCCGCCCATCGCGTACCCATTGATGGCGGCAATAGACACGCCGCGGAAATGGCTCAGGGCTTCAAAGGCACGTCCGAACAATGCGGCTACTTCCTGTGCGCCTTGCTTGTCACCGTCGGCGAACTGTTTGAGGTCAGCGCCTGCCGAGAAGAACTTGTCACCCTGACCGGTGATGACCAGCGCGTACACCTCAGGATTGTCGTTGAGCTTGCCGATCATCTGCTCTAGCGCCGCCAACGATTCGCGATCCCACGTATTGGCAGGTGGATTGGCGATGGTCAGCAGCGCCGTGTGGTCGCGCATTTCGAGATGGATCTTCTGGCTCATGTCGGTTCCTTCTTCTTGGAATGGTGCGGATGCCGTACGGCAAAACGGGCTCGATAGACGAGCCTAGCAGCGTAAAAATAGTAAACCCATGATGCGAAATGCAGAGGTATTCTGTGTTTTTGCACAGCGCGCCGTGGACGGCACGCCTTAACACGATGGATCTGGAGTTTGCATTGGATTGGGACAACCTGCGTTTTTTTCTCGAACTCTCCCGTGCGGGCAAGCTGACGGTCGCCGCCAGGCGGCTGGCTGTAGATCACACCACCGTGGCCCGACGGGTGCAGGCGCTGGAGAAAAGCCTGGACCGGCAACTGTTTATCCGGGCCAAAGCCGGTTATCGGCTATCCGAAGCGGGCCGCGAACTGCTGGCGCAGGCCGAGGCCATGGAGAGCGCCATTGCGTCTATCGAACAGCCGAGCCTGACTGCCGACAAACTCTCGGGCCAGGTACGCATAGGTGCCACCGAGGGTTACGGCACGGTAATGCTGGCAAGCCAACTGGCCAACCTGACACGTGATTACCCGCACTTGGGCGTGGATCTGCTGGCGGTGCCGCGCTCGGTGAGGCTGGCACGGCATGAGGCGGACATCGTCATTACGCTGGAACGGCCCGAGCGGGGCCCCTATGTGATCACCAAATTTACCGACTACGTGTTGCGGCTGTATGCATCGGACGCCTACCTGGCCTCACACCCACCCATCCGCAGCCGAGAAGACCTCAGCGGCCACGTATTCGTCAGTTACATCGAAGACCTGCTGTACAGCAAGGAGCTGTTCTATCTCGACGAGATCGTTCGCCCCCGCCAGCACTCGCTGCGCAGTACCAGCATCCTCGCCCAGCAGGAAGCCGTTGCCGCCGGAGCAGGGCTGGCCATTCTGCCGGCATTTCTGGCTGGCAAGGAGCCGTTGCTGCGGGAAGTGCTGGTCGGTGAAATCGAATTCACCCGCACCTTCTGGATGCTGATGCCGGTGGAGAACAAGGACCTCGCGCGCATGCGCGTGTGCTGGGACTTCCTGCGGGATGTCGCATCCAATAGCCACGACGTGATGATGGGTCGCGCATGAGCCGCGACGACAAGGGCACCATTTCCGTCAGGCTGGTGGACGAGGCGCTGCTGGCCTTTACCTCGGCTGCGTTGCCAGCCGAACAACTGCTGCATCAGCTCGGGCTGGCATCGGTCGACCTCAGCGATACCGACGCGCGCATCGATGTGGCTGATTTCAGCAAGCTCTGGCGGCGCCTGGCGCGGCACTTCGACGATGAATTTTTTGGGATGGATGCGCGGCGCATGCGTGCCGGCAGTTTCGCCTTCGTTTGCCGCGCGGCCATGGCGCAGCAAACGCTCGATGGCGCGCTTCGTGTCGCACTGGATTTCTTCGGGCTGACCTTCGAAGGCTTTCGCGGTGAGCTGCATCGCAGCGAAAGCCTGGCGGAAATCACGCTGTCGGAGGCCTCGAATGTACCGCCGCTCAGAGCCTTCAGTTACTTCACATTCTGGATGTTGCTGCACGGACTGGCCTGCTGGCTGGTTGGGCGGCGCATCCCGCTGCTGGCCGTCGAGCTACGCTGCGACGAGCCAGCCTATACCGACGACTACCGGGTGATGTTCTCGCGCAACCTGCGCTTCGCGCGGCCGAGCACGCGAATCATCTTTGCCGCCGAGGTGCTCGACCTTCCGGTACGCCGCAGCGAGCAGGAGTTGCACGGCTTTCTGGCGCATGCGCCTTCCAACATCCTGGTCAAATATCGCGACACCACGAGCCTCGCCCC
>NZ_AGSX01000032.1 GCF_000235745.1 Stutzerimonas stutzeri SDM-LAC
GACGGGGTGCTCAACCTGCAGACGGGTATTCATCTCCATGAAGAAGAATTCGCCACGGGCATCGAGCAGGAATTCGACCGTGCCGGCGCCAACGTAGCCGATGGCCTGCGCAGCCTTGACGGCGGCTTCGCCCATTGCCCGGCGCAGCTCAGCGGAGAGACCCGGCGCGGGCGCTTCCTCGACGACCTTCTGGTGGCGGCGCTGGATCGAACAATCTCGCTCATTGAGGTAGAGGCAGTTGCCGTGCTGATCGGCGAACACCTGGATCTCGACGTGACGGGGCTTGAGGACGTATTTCTCGACCAGCATGCGCGAGTCGCCGAACGACGACTGCGCCTCGCGCTGGGCCGATTGCAGCGCCTCGGCCAGATCAGCCTCGCGCTCGACCACCTTCATGCCTTTGCCGCCACCGCCTGCAGTGGCCTTGAGCAATACCGGGTAGCCGATCTTTTCTGCAGCGACGCGGAAGGTTTCCACGTCCTGGGCTTCGCCGTGATAGCCGGGCACCAGCGGCACGCCGGCCTTTTCCATCAGTGCCTTGGCCGCCGATTTGCTACCCATGGCGTCGATGGCCGAGGCAGGCGGGCCGAGGAAGGTCAAGCCTGCGTCGTCGATGGCACGCGCGAAGTCGGCGTTTTCGGAAAGAAAGCCGTAGCCGGGATGGATCGCCTGGGCGCCGCTGGCCTTGGCAGCGGCGATCAGCTTGTCGATCAGCAGGTAACTGTCGGCCGGCTTGGCACCGCCGAGGTCAACGCGGATGTCGGCTTCGCGTGCATGCCGCGCATCGCGGTCGATGGCGCTGTGCACGGCTACGGTGGTGAGGCCCATGGCCTTGGCGGTACGCATCACGCGGCAGGCGATTTCGCCCCGGTTTGCGACCAGCAGGGTAGTTATCATTGTTCTGGCTCCTGCGTCCAATTGGGTTTGCGCTTCTCCAGAAAGGCATTGAGGCCTTCCTGTCCTTCGGGGCTGACCCGTATGCGCGCAATGGCATTTTCGGTGTAGCGGCGCAGCGCCGGGCTCAGTGAGATGCTGGCGGCTTCGCGTAAGAGATCCTTGCTGGCGCGCATGGCCTGCGGGCTGTTGAGCAACAGGTTGTCGAGCCAGCTGTGCAAGGCGTCGTCCAGCTCGGCGGCGGCGTAGGTCTCGGACAACAGGCCGAGGTCGCGGGCGCGCTCCCCGCTGAAGCGTTCACCTGTCATGGCATAGCGGCGTGTGGCGCGTTCGCCCATGGCCTTGACCACGAAGGGGCTGATCACCGCGGGTGCCAGGCCGATGCGCACTTCGGAGAGGGAAAACAGTGCGTCATGCGCACCGATGGCCATGTCGCAGCAGGCCACCAGCCCGACCGCACCACCGAACGCTGCGCCTTGCACCACCGCCAATGTTGGCAGCTTGAGGTGGTAGAGGCTGTACATCAGTTCGGCCAGCTCGCGAGCGTCGGTGAGGTTGGCATCGAAATCCAACTTCGCCGACTGTTGCATCCAGGCCAGATCCGCCCCGGCCGAAAAATGCTTGCCGCGGCCGCGCAGCAGCAGGAAGCGCAGGCTTTTGTCCGCCTGTACCGTGTCGATTGCCTGTACCAGCTCGCGGATCATTTCGGCGTTGAAGGCGTTGTTCTTTTCCGGTCGGTTGAGCCACAGGGTGGCGAAGCCGCGCGCGTCTTTGTTCAATTCGATGGTCTGGAAATCGGTCATCTGCTTCTCCTATACGAGCCAGCCAGCGGTCAGTACTGCGCTCTGTCGCGGGCCTTACATCCGGAATACGCCGAACCGGGTCGGTTCGATCGGCGCGTTGAGACTCGCCGAGATTGCCAGGCCCAGCAGGTCGCGCGTCTGCGCCGGATCAATAACACCGTCATCCCACAGTCGCGCACTGGAGTAGTAGGGATGCCCCTGATGCTCGTATTGCTCGAGAATCGGTTGTTTGAGCTGCGCTTCGTCCTGCTCGGAGAAGGCCTGCCCGCTGCGCTCGGCCTGCTCGCGCTTGACCTGAACCAGCACCCCTGCGGCCTGCTCGCCACCCATCACGCCAATGCGCGCATTGGGCCACATCCACAGGAATCGAGGATCGTAGGCGCGACCGCACATGCCGTAGTTGCCCGCGCCAAAGCTGCCGCCGATGACCACGGTAAATTTCGGCACCTGAGCGCAGGCCACTGCCGTAACCAGCTTGGCGCCATGCTTGGCGATGCCGCCGGTTTCGTACTTCTGCCCAACCATGAAGCCTGTGATGTTCTGCAGGAACAGCAGCGGGATGCCGCGCTGGCAGGCCAGTTCGATGAAATGCGCGCCTTTCTGTGCGGCTTCGGCAAACAGAATGCCGTTGTTCGCCAGAATCGCGATCGGGTAGCCGTGCAGCGTGGCAAAGCCGCACACCAGCGTGGTGCCGAACAGCGCCTTGAATTCATCGAACTCGCTTCCGTCCACCAGCCGCGCGATGACTTCGCGCACGTCATAGGGTTGCTTGGATTGCGCGGGGATCACGCCGTAAAGCTCGTCCGCTGCATAGAGAGGCGCACGCGGTTGGCGCGGCTGCACCTGGCCAAGCTTCTTCCAGTTGAGGTTGGCGACGCAGCGCCGGGCGATGGCCAGCGCGTGTTCGTCATTCTCGGCGTAATGATCAGCCACGCCCGAGGTTTTGCAGTGCACGTCGGCACCGCCCAGATCCTCCGCCGTTACCACTTCGCCGGTCGCCGCCTTTACCAGCGGCGGGGCGGCGGGGGAGA
>NZ_AGSX01000031.1 GCF_000235745.1 Stutzerimonas stutzeri SDM-LAC
AAGGCTACACGCTGCGCTGACCCGATGCACGGTGGCGTCGGGCCATATCGCAACGCTCAACGCTGGATTGAGCAGCCGGTGGCGTCTTGCATCTCCTCGAAGCTCACCCCGTCGGCCAGCTCCACAAGCCGCAGTCCGCGTTCAGTCACGTCCAGCACACCTAGATCGGTGATGATCCGGTTGACCACGCCGACGCCGGTCAGCGGCAGGTCGCACTGCTTGATGATCTTGTGCGTGCCCTTTGCGGTGTGCTCCATCAAGACGACCACGCGCTTGACCCCAGCCACCAGATCCATCGCGCCGCCCATGCCCTTGACCATCTTGCCTGGGATCATCCAGTTAGCCAGGTCGCCTTTTTCTGAAACCTGCATGGCGCCCAGGATGGCCAGGTTGATATGACCACCGCGGATCATGCCGAAGCTCATCGCATTGTCGAAAAAGGCGCTGCCGGGCAGGGCGGTGACGGTTTGCTTGCCTGCATTGATCAGGTCCGGATCGATCTCGTCTTCGGTGGGGAAGGGGCCAATGCCGAGCAGACCGTTCTCGCTCTGCAGCCAGACGTCCATGCCGTCGGGAATGTAGTTAGCTACAAGTGTCGGAAGGCCGATACCGAGGTTGACGTAAAAACCGTCCTGCAATTCCTGTGCGGCGCGTTGCGCCATCTGTTCGCGTGTCCAGGCCATGATCAGCTCCTCACCGTACGTTTTTCGATACGTTTCTCGGCGTTCGGGTTATGGATGATGCGCTGCACATAGATGCCCGGCAGATGGATCTGGTCCGGGTCCAGCTCGCCGGTTTCCACCAGTTCGTCGACTTCCACCACGCAGACCTTGCCGGCCATGGCCGCGAGCGGGTTGAAGTTGCGCGCAGTCTTGTTGAACACAAGGTTGCCGGCTTTGTCCGCCTTGTAAGCCTTGACCAGCGCGATGTCGGCGGTCAGCGATTCTTCCATCACATACCACTCGCCGTTGAACTGGCGGGTCTCCTTGCCTTCGGCGATCAGCGTGCCGTAGCCGGTACGGGTGTAGAACGCGGGGATGCCGGAGCCGCCAGCGCGCAGCTTCTCGGCCAGGGTGCCTTGAGGGGTGAATTCGAGTTCAAGCTCGCCGGCGAGGTACTGCCGCTCGAACTCCTTGTTCTCGCCCACATAGGAGGAAATCATCTTGCGCACCTGGCGCGTTTCAAGCAGCACGCCGAGGCCGAAGCCGTCCACTCCGGCGTTGTTGCTGATCACCGTGAGGTCTTTCTTGCCGGTGTCGCGCAGTGCCTCGATCAGCGCTTCGGGGATGCCGCACAGGCCAAAGCCGCCGACGGCGAGGGTCATGCCGTTCTCGACCAGGCCGTCGAGGGCCTGCTGGGCGTTGGGATAGATCTTGTTCATGTGAGCCTCTTGTTTTCCGTGTGTGGGCTGTCGCCGTCATTGCGCGCTGAGCCGCGCCCGGGCCACGCGCGATCCGTTTGGCCGACCCAGCACGCCACTGATGCGTTGCCCGGCGGTAACCAGCGCATCCAGATCGATTCCGGTCTGGATGCCCAGGCCATCGAGCATATAGAGCACGTCCTCGCTGGCGACGTTGCCGCTGGCGCCTTTGGCGTAGGGACAGCCGCCGAGCCCGGCCACTGAACTGTCAAATGTGCAGATGCCTTCCAGCAGGCTGGCATAGATGTTTGCCAGCGCCTGGCCATAGGTGTCGTGGAAATGCCCCGCGAGCTTGTCACGCGGCACCTCGCGGGCAACGGTTTCGAACAATTGGCGGGTCTTGCCCGGAGTGCCGGTGCCGATGGTGTCGCCCAGCGATACCTCGTAGCAGCCCATGGCGAACAGCTCACGCGCCACATGCGCGACGCGCTTGGGGTCCACTTCGCCTTCGTAAGGGCAGCCCAACACACAAGAGACGTAGCCACGCACTTGAATGCCGTTCTCGCGTGCGGCGGCCATCAGCGGGACGAAGCGTGCCAGGCTCTCCTCGATGGAGCAGTTGATGTTCTTCTGCGAGAAAGCTTCGGA
Organism: Stutzerimonas stutzeri SDM-LAC; assembly: GCF_000235745.1. Taxonomy (GTDB): domain Bacteria; phylum Pseudomonadota; class Gammaproteobacteria; order Pseudomonadales; family Pseudomonadaceae; genus Stutzerimonas; species Stutzerimonas stutzeri_H. The sequence continues at coordinate 2,009 of NZ_AGSX01000031.1, forward strand.
GGCAGCGCCGAACACAGCTACTTCGCTAACGCCGGCTTCGATGGCCGCTTCGAGCCCTTTCAGGTTGGGCGTCAGCGCCGCATAGGTCACGCCAGGCTTCTGCCTGATCTGTGCAAAAACCTCGGCAGATCCGGCCATCTGCGGCACCCACTTGGGCGAGACGAAGCTGCCGACCTCGATGTACTGCAGCCCGGCGACGCTGAGGTCGTCTACCAGGCGTACCTTGTCGGCGACGCTGATGGGTTGCTTCTCGTTCTGCAGGCCGTCACGCGGGCCAACTTCCACCAGTCGGACATGTTTAGGCAGCGTCATAATGGCTCCATGGCGCGGGCGACGTAGTGTCGTCACCTGCTTTGTTATTTTCTGATGACCCAGCTTACCGAAGCTAAAAACGACCGCTTCAACTATCGGGTAACTTTCAGCCCGGCAAACCCAAGGCGTCAGGCTTCCTCCATCTCCAGCAGGACCGTGCCCTCGTTGACCATGTCGCCTTCGGCACAGAACAAAGCTTTGACCACGCCTGCCTGCTGCGCACGGATGCTGTGTTCCATCTTCATCGCTTCCAGCACGACCAGTGTGGCACCGGCTTCAACGTTCTGCCCGGCCTCGACCAGTACGCGAACAATGCTGCCATTCATGGGCGCGGTCAGGCCGCCATGGTGCTGATGGCTGGCCTCGACTTCGGCGATGGGGTCGAATGCGGTTACAGCCTGCAGTTCGCCGTTCCATTCCAGGTAGAGGGTTGCGTCCTTACGAATGGCTTTCGGCTGACGTGAGGCCTTGGCTTCTGTAGCAGCGGCTGCATCGATACGCACCAGTCGGCTTTCGCCGTTGCATTGCAGGTGCACACCGACTCTTGCCGGCATACCGAAACGCATACCTTCACGCTTCGCCCAAGGCGAATGAAGGTCGTCGCCACGAATGATCGCCGGTTCCGTCTGAACGAACAGCTTGCCAGCAAGCTGCCAGAACGCCTCGGGCAGTTCGCCGGGCGCACGCATCAGCTCGGTTTCGTGGCGTGGGATGAATCCCGTGTCCAGCTCTGCAGCCGCGAAAGCGGGGTGCCCGATTACCCGACGCAGGAAGGCAAGGTTGGTGCGCACGCCGCCTACACAGGTCTCATCCAGCATGGCCAGCAAACGCAGACGCGCTTCCTCGCGGTTTTCTCCCCAGGCGATCAGTTTGCCGAGCATCGGGTCATAGAACGGCGAGACGGTGTCACCTTCCGCTACGCCGCTGTCAACTCGACGCCCCGGCCCTGCGGCCGATTCGCGGTACAGGTCGAGCGTACCGGTGGCAGGGAGAAAGTCGTTGTCCGGGTCTTCGGCATACAGCCGAACTTCGATGGCGTGGCCGGTGAGCGGCACCTGTTCTTGGGTGATCGGCAACGGCTCGCCACCCGCCCCACGGATTTGCCAGGCGACC
>NZ_AGSX01000030.1 GCF_000235745.1 Stutzerimonas stutzeri SDM-LAC
ATCGATCTCCCTTACGAATGGCCGGTGTCTTTCAGTTGCGTTCGATGGCCAGCGCAACGCCCTGACCACCGCCGATGCACAGCGTGGCTAGGCCTTTTTTCGCGTCGCGGCGGATCATTTCGTGGAGCAGTGTGACCAGCACACGGCAGCCGGAAGCGCCGATAGGATGGCCGAGGGCGATGGCGCCGCCGTTGACGTTGACCTTGCTCGCATCCCAGCCCAGTTCCTGGCCGACCGACAGTGCTTGGGCGGCGAACGCCTCGTTGGCTTCGATCAGGTCCAGCTCGTCGAGCGCCCAGCCGGCCTTGTCCAGGCAGCGGCGGGTGGCTGAAACCGGCGCAATGCCCATGATCGCTGGGTCGACACCCGCATTGGCGTACGCCTTGATCGTCGCCAGCACTGGCAAGCCGAGGGCTTTGGCCTTGTCTGCGCTCATCAGCAGCACCGCGGCGGCACCGTCGTTGAGACTGGAGGCGTTGCCAGCGGTGACCGAACCGTCTTTCTTGAATGCTGGCCGGAGTTTGGCCAGTGACTCGGCTGTGGTACCGGCACGCGGTTGCTCGTCGGTGTCGAAACGCAGCGGATCACCTTTGCGCTGAGGGATTTCGATGGGCGTGATCTCGTCCTTGAAACGCCCGGCCTCGATGGCTGCAACGGCCTTCTGCTGCGATGACGCAGAAAACGCGTCCTGCGCTTCACGGCTGATCGCGTATTTGTCCACCAGATTTTCGGCCGTGATGCCCATATGGAAATCATTGAAGGCATCCCACAGGCCGTCGGTGATCATGCTGTCGACCAGTTCTGCATGGCCCATGCGCAGCCCGGTGCGCGCCTTCGGTAGCACGTAGGGTGCAACGCTCATGTTCTCCTGACCACCGGCGATGATCACCTCGGCATCGCCGCAGCGAATGGCTTGGGTCGCCAGGTGCAACGCCTTGAGGCCCGAACCACAGACCTTGTTCAGCGTGAAAGACGGCACCGCATGGGGCAGGCCGGCCTTGATCGAGGCTTGGCGAGCGGGGTTCTGGCCGGAACCCGCGGTCAGGACCTGGCCGAGGATGACTTCATCGACTTCGGCAGGGTTGAGCCCCGTCTGCTCGAGCAGGCGCTTGATCACCGCAGCACCCAGATCAGGCGCGGCGATGTTCGCCAGGCTGCCTTGAAAGGCGCCAATGGCAGTGCGGGTGGCGGCTACGATAACGACGTCTTGCATGAAAGATTCTCCAATCCGAAACGGGAAAAGCCCCGCATGCGCTGTGCGCACCACGAGGTCTTGAAACGACGCCGATCAGGCGAACTGCATTTCCGGCACGTGATCCGGGACCACCAGCTCACCGGCAGTCTTGGCGACAATCTCCTCGACGCTGACGCCCGGCGCGCGCTCCTTGAGAACAAAAGCGCCGTTCTCGATTTCCAGGTAAGCCAGATCGGTCAGCACGCGCTTGATGCAACCGGCACCAGTCAGCGGCAGGCTGCATTTGGGCAGCAACTTGGACTCGCCGTCCTTTGAAGCGTGCGTCATCAGCACGATGATGTTCTCGGCGCCGGCCACCAGATCCATGGCGCCGCCCATCCCCTTGACCAGCTTGCCGGGGATCATCCAGGAGGCGATGTTGCCCTGTACGTCGACTTCGAAAGCGCCCAGCACGGTGAGGTCGATGTGGCCGCCGCGAATCATCGCGAAGGATTCCGCCGAGTTGAAAATGGACGCGCCGACGCGTGCGGTGACGGTCTGCTTGCCGGCGTTGATCATGTCAGCGTCGAGCTCTGCCTCGGTGGGAAAGGTGCCCATGCCGAGCAGGCCGTTCTCCGATTGCAGCATCACTTCCATGCCTTCCGGCACATAGTTGGCAACCAGCGTGGGGATGCCAATGCCGAGGTTCACGTAGTAGCCGTCCTGCAGTTCACGGGCGACACGCTGGGCCATTTGTTCGCGAGAAAGTGCCATCGTCTTTACCTCTCTTGTTCTTTTGATTAGCCGCGGACGGTGCGCTTTTCGATGCGCTTTTCGAAGGTGCCGCAGATGATGCGGTCGACGTAGATTCCCGGCGTGTGGATCTGCGTGGGGTCGATCTCGCCGGGCTCGACGATCTCCTCGACCTCCACCACGGTGATCTTTCCAGCCGCTGCCGCCAGCGGATTGAAGTTCTGCGCGGTGTGGCGGTAGATCACGTTGCCGTAGCGATCGGCCTTCCAGCCTTTGACGATGGCGAAGTCGCCGGTAATGGCGTGTTCGAGGATGTGCGGACGACCGTTGAACTCGCGGACATCCTTGCCTTCGGCGATGGGCGTGCCGTAGCCGGTCGCGGTGTAGAAGGCCGGGATACCGGCACCGCCGGCGCGCATTTTTTCAGCCAGGGTGCCCTGTGGCGTCAGCTCGACTTCCAGCTCGCCGTCGAGCAGCTGCTTTTCGAACAGCGCGTTTTCACCTACATACGAGGCGATCATCTTGCAGATCTGCCGGTCTTCCAGCAGCAGGCCAAGGCCGAAGCCATCGACGCCGCAGTTGTTGGACACGACGGTCAGATCGCGCGTGCCCTTGCGCTTGATCTCGGCGATCAGGTTTTCGGGGATGCCGCACAACCCGAAGCCGCCCGCCAGAACGGTCATGCCATCCTCGAGTCCGTCGAGCGCCTCGGCGTAGGAATTCACGCGCTTGTCGAAACCAGCCATAAAGTTTTCCTTTTTGTTGTTGGAGACTTGGTCGCCCTACGGGCGACGATGCTGGCTCGAGTGTTCCTGTGATGATTGAATTTGTTAAGTTGATTTTTAAGCGCTATTGATTGATAAAGCCAAACAATACGTACCGAAACGTTGCCCGGAATCCATGACAGCCAAACAACTCCGCGCCTTTCTTGCCGTGGCCCAGACCCTGAGCTTTGCCCAGGCCTGCGAGCGGCTGCACCTGTCCCAGTCGGCGCTTAGCCTGACCATTAAGGCGTTGGAGGAAGGTTTGGGTGGCCGCTTGTTCAGCCGTACAACCCGCGCCGTGAGCCTGACACCAGAAGGCGAGGCGCTATTGCCGTTGGCGCGTCGGTTGTTGGCGGACTGGGATAATGCGGAAGACGAGTTGCGCCAGCGCTTCACGCTGAAACAGGGCAGGGTAGCGCTGGCGTCGATGCCGTCCTTCGCTGGCAATCTGTTGCCATCGGTGCTGCGCACGTTTCGGCAGCGGTATCCGTCGATCAGCGTGACCGTGCATGACGTGATTAACGAGCAAGTGATGGAAATGGTGCGCGACCGGCATGTGGAACTCGGTATCGCCTTCGAGCCCGAACCGACCACACCCTTGAGTTTCACTCCGCTCTACATGGATCGCTTCGTTGCCGTTGTGCCGGCCGACTCGCCCTTGGCTGCGCGCAAGGAGCTGGTCTGGGATGAGCTGCTCGAGCAGCCATTCATCACATTGCAACGCCCCTCCACGGTGCGCTTCATGCTCGAAGACCATCTGCGCATGCGCGGTCGCAACCTGCCGGTGCAGCTTGAAACCCATCAGTTGGCGACCGTTGGCCGCATGGTCGCGTGTGGGCTCGGGGTCAGTGCTGTGCCGGCGTTGTGCCGTGTACAAATGCTGGAAGTCGGCGCTCAGTGTGTCGGCCTGAGCGATCCGATAATCGAACGACCGGTGGGCATTCTGACCAAGCCGGGTCACGAATTGTCGGTTGCGGCGCAGGCAATCGCCGATGCGTTGCGAGCTGGGACGGATTACCCGCACGAAGCAGGCTAGACGGCCCGCGCTACTACAACGCGGACCCCACTGGTCAGCGCCGGAGCGAAAGCGTGCGGTTACCGAACGCCGACGATGTTTTACGGACGTTGTATCTCCTATGCTCAGGCTCAGCTTTATGCTTCGCAGCACCGCAAGTGGCCATGGCCCTGGACCGTGTTGACGACAGGCTCGCGACCGCCTCGTTGCGGTTTCAGCCCCCACTATAAGAAAGACAAGAGTGCCTTGCGATGGACAGTCTGCTGGATGCTAAAAGCAGGATTTTTGATCGTGCTGACCCGCATGTCGTGTCGGAGTACGTCAATCAGCATGTGGGTGCGCATTGCATTCAGCTGCCGCGCACGGGCCACCCGCAAGCCAGCCTGAGCCACTGCACCTTCGGCAAGCTCGACCTGTGCAAGCTGAGCTACGGCGGCAGCGTGCATGTCACCTCGCCAGCGCTGGAAACCATCTATCACTTGCAGCTGTTACAGCGCGGCCACTGCCTCTGGCGCGGTCGTGGCCAGGAGCACTATTTCACCCCTGGTGAGTTGCTGCTGATCAACCCGGACGATCCGGTCGACCTAACCTATTCGGATGACTGCGAGAAGTTCATCGTCAAACTGCCCGCCTCGTTTCTGGAAAAAGCCTGCGCCGAGAACCAGTGGCGTGCGCCGGGCGAGGGCATCCGGTTCACCGCCAGCCGCTACGATCTCAAGCAGCTCGAAGGGATCGAAGCCCTGCTCGGGCTAATCTGCCAGGAAGCCGAAGCCGAACACTGCGTGCCGCAGCTGCAGGAGCAGTACAGCCGTATCATCGCCTCGAAGCTGTTGTGCACCCTGGCCAACAACATCTACCGCGAGCCACTGAGCGAAAGCTGTCCCTCGTTCGGGCGCATCACCGATTACATCGATGAGCACCTGAAGAAAGACATCTCCATCGAACAGCTGGCCCAGTTGGCGAACATGAGTGCGCGCTCGCTGTACATGCTGTTCGATCGCAAGATCGGTACAACACCGAAATCCTATATTCGCCAGCGCAAGCTGGAGCAGATCCATGGCCGCCTGAGCGACCCCTCAGCCAAGGTCCGCAACATCACCGAGATCGCCATGGACTATGGCTTTCTGCATCTCGGGCGATTCTCCGAAAGCTACAAGACCACCTTTGGCGAACTGCCGTCGGACACGCTGCGTAAGCATCACTGAACTGCCGTTCGCCCCAATGAGGTTGCGCTATGAGCCGTAGCACAACGCCTGCCAGGCGATTTGATTTCACGGTGTGCTGCCGAACTCTCGCGTTGCCTGAGTGCCTATGCTGGTGGGGTGTCGGCCAGCCGCACAGTTCATTTTGCGGCCAGGGCTGGTCATAATCCCGACCAAACCACTCAGAGAGATACTGCATGCCGGGGATGGCCTCATCGAACGCACCGCTGGGAGTCGATGATCGATATCGCCTGCTGATTGATGCGGTGACCGATTATGCGATCTACATGCTCGATGTCGATGGCCGCATCGCCAGTTGGAACGCCGGCGCCAAGCGTTTCAAGGGTTACGAAGAAGCTGAAATCATCGGCGAGCACTTCTCCCGTTTTTACACCGCTGAAGACCGCGCAGCCGGCATGCCGCAGCGGACCCTGGACCAGGCAGCCGGTGGACGATTCGAAGGCGAGGGCTGGCGGGTGCGCAAGGACGGTTCGCGCTTCTGGTGTCATGTGGTGGTCGACCCGATCCGCTCGCCGGAAGGCAAGCTGATTGGTTTTGCCAAGATCACTCGCGACCTCACCGAGCGCAAGCTGGCCGAGGAATCGCTGAAACAGAGCGAGCAGCAGTTTCGCCTGCTGGTGCAGAGCGTCACTGATTACGCCATCTACATGCTGGACCCGACCGGCATCGTCACCAATTGGAACGCCGGCGCGCAACGCATCAAGGGTTATCGGCCAGAGGAGATCATCGGTCAGCATTATTCGTTGTTCTTCAGCGAGGAGGACCGCCAGAACGGCACGCCGCAACGCGGCCTCGCCACGGCATTGCGCGATGGTCGGTTCGAAAGCCAGGGTTGGCGAATCCGCAAGGATGGTTCGCGATTCTGGGCGAACGTGGTGGTCGACCCGATCCGCAGCGACACCGGCGCGTTAGTCGGATTCGCCAAGGTCACTCGCGACATCACCGAAAGTATCGAGGCGCAGCGTGCACTGGAGAAAGCGCGTGAAGCGTTGTTCCAGGCCCAGAAAATGGAATCGCTCGGCCGACTGACTGGCGGTATCGCTCACGACTTCAACAATTTGCTGATGGCGGTGGTGGGCGGGCTGGAGATCGTGCGCCGGCGTGTGGACGATGACCCAAGAGTCGTCCCTTTGCTGGATAACGCCATCCAGGGAGCGCAGCGCGGCATATCGCTGTCTCAGCGCATGCTGGCCTACGCGCGGCGGCAGGAGCTGCACCTCGAGCTGGTTGATCTCTCGGCGCTGGTGCGCGGCATGGCGGATCTGCTCCGGCAGTCGCTTGGCCCAAGGATCGAAATCGACACACGCTTTCCGCTTTCGCTCAAGCCTGTCCTGGCGGACGCCAATCAGGTCGAGCTGGCGCTACTGAATCTGGCGGTCAATGCACGGGACGCAATGCCCAACGGCGGCACCGTCACCATCTCGGCACGTGAACATCGGTTCGATAAGGATGATGGGCTTTTTGAGCCGGGCGACTATGTGTGCCTGGCGCTGACCGATGATGGCTTGGGGATGGACGAGGCGACGCTTGCACAAGCCATGGAACCGTTCTTCACCACCAAGGGTGTTGGCAAGGGCACCGGCCTTGGGCTCTCGATGGTTCACGGTCTGGCCGCGCAGTCAGGCGGGCGACTGCTGCTCAAGAGCACGAAGGGGCATGGCACGACTGCCGAGCTTTGGCTGCCCCTTGCGGTAGATGTGCCTGCGCCGACAGAAGCTGAAAGCACCCAGCTGCCTCAACCGCAATGCCTCATGGCCTTGAAGGTACTGGCGGTGGACGATGACCCGCTGGTGCTGATGACGACCGCTGCGATGCTCGAAGAGCTGGGCTGCGAGGTGATCGAGGCAGGCTCTGGCGAGCAGGCCTTGAAGGCGCTAACGCAACACCCGGTCGATCTGGTGGTGACCGACCAGGCCATGCCGCATATGACCGGTGCGCAACTCGCTGACTGCATTCGAAGCCGCTATCCACAACTGCCGGTTATTCTCGCCACCGGCTACGCCGATAAGCTTGGTGGACAGGCCGGCAGTCTTCCCAGGCTTGGCAAGCCTTTTGATATGAACGCCTTGGCCGAAAAAATCATCGCGGTCATGAGCCAGGCCTGACGGCTAGCACATCTGGCGAATCCTGATCACAACCCACAGCTGACGCAATTTCCGGGCGCCCGGCTTCATCGTCGGTGCTGCGCCTGCAAGGCCCACCGAGGGCGCAGGGCCACCTCGCACATTGTTTTGCAGAAAACGGATAAAGGTGCTGCAGGAAACGGATATTGATGCCGTCTCCCGCGCCGTAGCCTTCATCACGTAGACACAATAACAATGGAGGCCCCGGCCATGTCCCTGGGATTCGACTACCTTGATTCGCTTGTTGAAGACGACAAAGAGAAGGGCATCTTTCGCTGCAAGCGCGAGATGTTCACCGACCCTCGGTTGTTCGAACTGGAGATGAAACACATCTTCGAGGGCAACTGGCTGTATCTCGCTCACGAGAGCCAGATTCCCGAAAAGAACGACTACTACACCACCCAGATGGGTCGTCAGCCGATCTTCATTGCACGCAACAAGGAAGGCGAACTCAACGCCTTCATCAACGCCTGCAGCCATCGTGGCGCCATGCTGTGCCGTTTCAAGAGCGGCAACAAGGCGACCTATACCTGTCCATTCCATGGCTGGACGTTCAATAACTCGGGCAAGCTGCTGAAGGTCAAGGATCCGAAGGAAGCCGGCTACCCGGACAGCTTCAACTGCGACGGCTCTCATGATCTGAAGAAGATCGCCCGTTTCGAGTCCTACCGCGGCTTCCTCTTCGGCAGCCTGCGTGAAGACGTGGCGCTGCTGGAGGATTTTCTCGGCGAGTCGAAGAAGATCATCGACATGGTCGTCGACCAGTCGCCCGAAGGCATCGAAGTCCTGCGTGGGTCGTCCACCTACGTCTACGAAGGCAATTGGAAGCTGCAGGCCGAGAACGGCGCCGACGGCTATCACGTTACCGCGGTGCACTGGAACTACGCGGCCACCCAACAGCAGCGCAAGCTCAAGGAAGCGGGCGACGATATCCGCGCCATGAGTGCTGGCGGCTGGGGCAAGAAAGGCGGTGGTTTCTACTCGTTCGAGAACGGCCATCTGTTGCTCTGGACTCGCTGGGACAATCCCGAAGACCGTCCGCTGTACGCCCGCCGCGACGAGATGATCGCCGAGGTCGGCCAGGCGCGGACCGACTGGATGATCGAGAACTCCCGCAACCTCTGCCTCTACCCGAATCTGTACCTGATGGACCAGTTCGGCTCGCAGCTGCGCATCGCCAAGCCAATCTCCGTAGACAAGACCGAAGTCACCATCTACTGCATCGCGCCCAAGGGCGAGAGCGCCGAGGCGCGTGCCCGCCGCATTCGCCAGTACGAAGACTTCTTCAACGTCAGCGGCATGGCCACGCCGGATGACCTGGAAGAATTCCGCGCTTGCCAGCAGGGCTTCGCCGGCCGGGCGATGGAATGGAACGACATGTCCCGCGGGGCCAAGCACTGGATCGACGGCGCCGATGAAGGTGCGCAGGAGATCGACCTGCACCCGCAGATGAGCGGCATGCGCACGGAGGATGAAGGCCTGTTCGTGCTGCAGCATCAGTACTGGCAGCAGCAGATGATCAAGGGGCTCAAGGAAGAGCAGGACCAATTGATCCACGTGGAGGGCGCGTGATGACGCTTTCCTACGAAGCCGCGCGTGACCTCCTCTACCGCGAAGCGCGCTACCTGGATGACAAGGAGTGGGATGCCTGGCTGGAACTCTACGCGCCGGACGCCACCTTCTGGATGCCGGCCTGGGATGACCGCGACCAGCTGACCCAGGACCCGATGAGTGAAATCTCGCTGATCTGGTACGGCAACCGCAGCGGCCTGGAAGACCGCGTGTTCCGCATCCGCACCGAGCGCTCCAGCGCGACCATTCCGGACACTCGCACCAACCACAACATCAGCAACCTCGAGCTGCTCGAGCAGGCCGACGGCGTCTGCAAGCTGCGCTTCAACTGGCACACGATGAGCTTTCGCTACAAGACCGTAGATCACTTCTACGGCACCAGCTTCTACACCCTCGATACACGCGGCGAGAACCCGCTGATCAAGGCCAAGAAGGTCGTGCTGAAGAATGACTACATCCGCCAGATGATCGACGTGTACCACCTCTGAGGGCGCCGCTATGACCCACAAGATTGCATTGAACTTCGAAGACGGCGTCACTCGTTTCATCGACGCCAATATCGGCGAAACCGTAGCTGATGCGGCTTATCGTCAGGGCATCAATGTGCCGCTGGACTGCCGTGACGGCGCGTGCGGCGCCTGCAAGTGCTTCGCTGAAAGCGGCAGCTACGACCTTGGTGAGGAATACATCGAGGATGCGCTGAGCGAAGACGAAGCCGAACAGGGCTACGTACTGACCTGCCAGATGCGTGCCGAGAGCGACTGTGTGATTCGCGTGCCGGCCGCCTCGGATATCTGCAAGACCCAGCAGGCCAGCTACGAAGCCTCGATCAGCAATGTGCGCCAGCTATCCGAAAGTACCATCGCGCTGTCCATCCGGGGCGAGTCGCTGAATCAGCTGGCGTTCCTGCCGGGGCAGTACGTCAATCTGCAGGTGCCGGGCAGTGACCAGACCCGCGCCTACTCCTTCAGCTCGCTGCAGAAGGACGGCGAGGTCAGCTTCCTTATCCGCAACGTACCGGGTGGGCTGATGAGCAGTTTCCTGACCGGGCTTGCCAAGGCGGGTGACAGCGTCAATCTGGCCGGGCCATTGGGCGCTTTCTACCTGCGCGAGATCAAGCGACCGCTGTTGCTGCTGGCTGGCGGCACGGGCCTCGCGCCATTCACCGCGATGCTGGAGAAGATTGCCGAGCAGGGCAGTGACCACCCGCTGCATCTGATCTACGGCGTCACCCACGACCACGACCTGGTGGAAATGGACAAGCTCGAGGCCTTCGCCGCGCGCATACCCAATTTCACCTACAGCGCCTGCGTCGCCAGCCCAGAGAGTGCCTACCCGCAAAAAGGCTATGTGACTCAGCACATCGAGCCCCAACACCTCAACGATGGCGAGGTGGACATCTACCTCTGCGGCCCGCCGCCGATGGTCGAGGCAGTCAGCCAGTTCATTCGTGAACAGGGCCTGCAACCGGCGAACTTCTACTACGAGAAATTCGCGGCCAGCGCCTGAAAAGCTTCGTCCCGAGGGCGGGACTCCCACAAGAGCAGCAGGTGCACACGACACCTGTGGGAGGCGCGCCCTCGCGGCGAATGGGCACGAACCTCCACCCACTCCATGAGGTTGGGAAGATGAACAGGCGTTTCGAAAACAAAGTTGCGGTCATCACTGGCGCCGCCCAAGGCATCGGCCGCCGCGTGGCCGAGCGCTTCGTCGCTGAAGGCGGACGGTTGGTGGCAGTGGATCGCTCCGAGCTGGTGCACGAACTCGTCGACCAGTTGGGGCAGGGTGCCGAGGTGCTGACCCTGACCGCCGACCTCGAGCAGTTCGCCGACTGCCATCGCGTGATGGATGCGGCTAAAGAGCGTTTCGGACGCCTCGACATCCTGATCAACAATGTTGGCGGCACCATCTGGGCCAAGCCGTTCGAGCATTACCAGGAGCACGAGATCGAAGCGGAAGTCCGCCGCTCGCTGTTCCCGACGCTGTGGTGCTGTCACGCCGCCTTGCCGCACATGCTGGCGCAGGGCGCCGGCGCCATCGTCAACGTTTCCTCCATCGCTACCCGCAGCGTGAACCGCGTGCCTTATGGCGCGGCCAAGGGCGGCGTGAACGCACTGACGGCCTGCCTCGCCTTCGAGAACGCCCAGCGCGGTATTCGCGTTAACGCCACCGCACCGGGCGGTACCGAAGCGCCGCCACGACGCATCCCGCGCAACAGCGCCGAGCAGAGTGCGGACGAAAAAGTCTGGTACCAGCAGATCGTCGACCAGACCGTCGATTCAACCCTGATGAAACGCTACGGAACCATCGATGAGCAGGCTGGCGCGATCCTCTTCCTCGCCTCCGATGACGCCTCTTACATCACCGGCGTGACGCTGCCGGTCGGTGGCGGCGATCTGGGCTAGCCAGTCATTGCTTTTGTAGGAGCGAGCTTGCTCGCGATCAGCCGAAGCATCGCCGCTACAAATCGCACCGCTAGCTGCTTCAACCAGCTTTTCCACAACAAAAACAATAGAGAGTCATGCCATGCGAAAGATAGACGTACACGAAGTCATCGATAACGCCCGTTTCAGCGGGTTTCACTGGTTGGTCGTGAGCCTATGCGCATTGCTGTTGATATTCGACGGCTATGACCTGTTCATCTATGGCGTGGTACTGCCGATGATCATGAAAGAGTGGGGGCTGACGCCGCTGGAAGCCGGCGCTCTGGGCAGCTACGCGCTGTTCGGCATGATGTTCGGCGCCCTGGTATTCGGCACCCTGGCCGACCGCATCGGTCGCCGGATGGGCATCGCCATCTGCTTCGTGCTGTTCAGCGGCGCGACGGTGCTCAATGGCTTCGCCAGTACGCCAACCGAGTTCGGCATCTTTCGCTTCCTCGCTGGTCTCGGCTGCGGTGGCTTGATGCCCAATGTCGTCGCGCTGATGAACGAGTACGCGCCAAAGAAACTGCGTAGCACCCTGGTGGCGGTGATGTTCAGTGGCTATTCGTTGGGCGGGATGCTCTCCGCGGGACTGGGTATCTACATGCTGCCGCGTTTCGGCTGGGAAGCCATGTTCTTCGCCGCGGCGGTGCCGCTGCTGCTGTTGCCGGTGATCATCTGGCGCCTGCCGGAATCCGTAGGCTTCCTGGTTCGTCAGGGGCGTACCGATCAGGCGCGCGCGCTGCTCAACAAGGTCGATCCGAGTCGCCAACTGACCGCGGCCGACGAACTGGTGATGGCAGACGTCAAGGGCAAGAGCGCCTCGGTGTTGGCGCTGTTTCGCGATGGCCGTGGCGTGCGAACGGTATCGATCTGGGTGGCGTTCTTCTGCTGTCTGCTGATGGTCTACGCGCTGGGTTCCTGGCTGCCGAAGCTGATGGCCAATGCCGGTTACAGCCTGGGTTCGAGCCTGTCCTTCCTGCTTGCACTGAACTTTGGCGGCATGGCCGGCGCGATTTTTGGCGGCTGGTTGGGTGATCGCTTCAATCTGTCCAAAGTGGTGGTGGCGTTCTTCGCGGTGTCCGTGGTTTCCATCAGTCTGCTGGGCTTCAAGACACCCATGCCGGTGCTCTACACCCTGATTTTCATCGCCGGCGCCACCGTAATCGGCACCCAAATTCTGCTGTACGCAGCCGCTGCGCAGTTCTACGGCCTGTCGATCCGCTCCACCGGTCTTGGCTGGGCATCGGGCATCGGCCGCAACGGCGCGATCGTCGGTCCGCTGCTAGGTGGTGCGCTGTTGGGTATCAACCTGCCGTTGCAGCTGAACTTCATGGCGTTCGCCGTACCAGGTGTCATCGCGGCCCTGGCCATGACTGTCTTCGCCATTTCCGGCAGGCGCAGCAGTGCGGCCGCACCGGTGATGATGTCGGCGGCCAAGGCCTGATCCTTGATCTCGAAAAACTGAAAATCGGAAACCGATATGAGCCCCATCCTGATTGAAAGCATCCAGGCGATCGTCGTCGACCTGCCGACCATTCGCCCGCACAAGCTGGCCATGCACACCATGCAGAAGCAGACGCTTGTGGTGATCCGTGTCCGCTGCAGCGACGGTATCGAAGGTATCGGCGAATCCACCACCATCGGTGGGCTGGCCTACGGCAACGAGAGCCCGGAAAGCATCAAGCAGAACATCGACAGCCATCTCGGCCCGCTGCTGGTGGGTCAGGATGCGGCGAATATCAACGCAGCCATGCTGCGCCTGGACAAGGCGGCGAAGGGCAATACCTTCGCCAAGTCCGGTCTGGAAAGCGCGCTGCTCGACGCCCAGGGCAAGCGCCTCGAATTACCGGTCAGCGAGCTGCTCGGTGGCCGCGTTCGCGATAGCCTGGAAGTGGCCTGGACCCTGGCCAGTGGTAATACCGCCAAGGACATCGAGGAAGCCGAGCACATGCTCGACATCCGTCGCCATCGCATATTCAAGCTGAAGATCGGCGCCAATGAGGTGAACGCCGATCTCAAGCACGTCATCGCCATCAAGCGGGCCTTGGGCGAGCGCGCCAGCGTGCGGGTCGATGTGAACCAGTACTGGAACGAATCCCAGGCCATCCGCGCCTGCCAGATTCTCGGCGACAACGGCATCGACCTGATCGAACAGCCGATCTCGCGGATCAACCGTGGTGGACAGATCCGTCTCAACCAGCGCAGCCCCGCGCCAATCATGGCTGACGAGTCCATCGAAAGCGTCGAGGACGCCTTCAGCTTGGCGGCCGACGGCGCGGCCAGCATCTTCGCCCTGAAGATCGCCAAGAACGGCGGTCCGCGTGCCGTACTACGCACCGGGCAGATCGCCGAGGCTGCGGGCATTGCGCTGTATGGCGGCACCATGCTCGAAGGCGCCATCGGCACCCTGGCCTCGGCGCATGCGTTCGTCACCATCAACAAGCTCACCTGGGCAACCGAGCTGTTCGGCCCGCTGCTGCTCACCGAAGAAATCGTCACCGAGGCGCCTGTCTACCGCGACTTCCAACTGGAAGTGCCGCGCACGCCGGGTCTCGGCCTGACCCTGGATGAAGAGCGCCTGGCGTTCTTCAGTCGCAAGTAACCGGAGGCTGAAAAGATGCTGTTCCACGTAAAGATGATCGTAAAACTGCCGGTGGACATGGACCCTGCCAACGCCTTCAAGCTCAAGGCCGACGAGAAGGATCTGGCCCAGCGGCTGATGCGCGAGGGCAAGTGGCGCCACCTGTGGCGCATCGCCGGCCAGTACGCCAACTACAGCGTGTTCGATGTGGCCAGCGTGCAGGAGCTGCACGACACCCTGATGCAGCTGCCGCTGTTCCCTTACATGGAGATCGAGGTCAACCCGCTGTGCCGGCATCCGTCCTCGATTCGTGACAACGACAGCTGATCGACTTTCAAGAGGCCGGTGTGCCGGCAAGTTAACCCGCGTCACCACAACTACAAGATGAGGCCTGAGCCATGACTGTGAAAATCTCCCACTCCCCGGAAATTCAGCAATTCTTCAAGGAAGCCAGCGGCTTTCAGAACGACCAGGGCAGCACCCGGATGAAGACTGTGACCAATCGCATCCTGATCGACGCGGCGAAGATCATCGAAGACCTGGAAATTACCCAGGACGAGTTCTGGAAAGCCGTCGACTACATCAACCGCCTCGGTGGGCGCAATGAAGCGGGCCTGCTGGTGGCCGGGCTTGGCCTGGAGCATTTTCTTGACTTGCTCGAAGACGCCAAGGACGCTGAGGTCGGCTTGACCGGCGGTACGCCGCGTACCATCGAAGGTCCGCTCTATGTGGCCGGCGCGCCGATCACTGAAGGCGACGCGCGGATGGACGACGGCAGCGAGGACGGCGTCGCCACCGTGATGTTCCTTCACGGCCAGGTTACCGGCCCGGATGGCAAACCTTTGGCAGGCGCCACCGTGGACGTGTGGCATGCCAACACCCAGGGCAACTACTCGTATTTCGACAAGAGCCAGTCGGACTACAACCTGCGTCGTCGCATCGTCACCGATGCCGAGGGTCGTTACCGTGCCCGCAGCATCGTGCCGTCTGGCTACGGCTGCTCGCCAGATGGCCCGACCCAGGAAGTGCTGAACCAGTTGGGCCGGCATGGTCAGCGCCCGGCACACATCCATTTCTTCCTCTCGGCGCCAGGTCATCGTCACCTGACCACCCAGATCAACCTGTCCGGTGACAAGTACCTGTGGGACGACTTCGCCTACGCGACTCGTGATGGCCTGGTCGGTGACATCCACTTCAACGCCGATCCGGAAGCGGCACATGCTCGCGGCGTGCAAGGACGGTTCGCCGATGTCGAGTTCGACTTCCAGCTGCAGCAAGCACCGGCACCGCAGGCAGAGCAGCGTAGCAACCGTCCGCGAGCTTTGCAGAAAGCCTGATCGGCGCGAATTGCCGGTCGTTGGCGCAGGGTGGATGATGCTCTTTTCATCCAGCCGCTTTTTGCGGGGCGCCGGTGGTGGATGGGTGAAGCGCCATCCACCCTACGTCAGCCGCGCGGGCCGAAACCTTCACGGTCAAACCAACGTAGGGTGGATGACGCTCTTTTCATCCACCGGCTTTCTGCGGAGCGCCGGTGGTGGATGGATGAAGCGTCATCCACCCTACGCTTACGATTCAAACGCTACGACCCACAACAGGAGCGATCCGGACTCTGTCACGGATAGCCGGGCCTGACTTGCGAGGCTTCATGAATACGCTACTAAGAGATGTCTCCCTCTCCGCTGTGGTTGCAGGTTTCATCGCGACGGTGATTTCCTACGCCGGCCCGTTGGTAATCATCTTTCAGGCGGCGAAAGCGGGCGGCTTGCCACACGACGTGCTCTCATCCTGGGTCTGGACCATTTCCATCGGCAGCGGCGTACTCGGTATCGTCCTTA
Source organism: Stutzerimonas stutzeri SDM-LAC (assembly GCF_000235745.1). Lineage (GTDB taxonomy): Bacteria > Pseudomonadota > Gammaproteobacteria > Pseudomonadales > Pseudomonadaceae > Stutzerimonas > Stutzerimonas stutzeri_H. Next base: position 15,467 of record NZ_AGSX01000030.1, read on the forward strand.
GTCTTCGCTACAAGGTACCGATCATCATTGCCTGGTCCGCACCGGGATCGGCATTGCTGGTGACCATGTTGCCGGACATCAGCATGAATCAGGCGGTTGGTGCCTATCTGGTATCCAGTCTGATCATCCTGCTAGTGGGCCTATCCGGCGCGTTTGACATGATCATCCGAAAGTTGCCCGCAGCGATTTCCGCCGGGATGCTGGCCGGCATCCTGTTTCGCTTCGGCACTGGCCTGTTCGTTTCGGTGAAGGAGCAACCCTGGCTGGTGCTGGCGATGTTCGGCACCTATCTGCTGTTCAAGCGGCTGATGCCGCGTTACGCGGTAATGGCGGTGTTGGTAGTCGGCGTTGCGATTGCCATTGGCAGTGGCGAACTGCGCAGCGAGGCATTGGTAGTCGGCCTAGCCATGCCGGTGTGGATAACGCCTGAGTTCAGCTGGCAGGTCATCCTCGGCGTGGCGTTTCCACTGGTGATGGTGGCACTGACCGGGCAGTTCGTGCCTGGCATGGCCGTGCTGCGCAACGACGGCTACCAGACCCCGGCGAGCCCGCTGATCAGCAGTAGCGCGCTGGGTACCTTGCTGCTCGCACCCTTCGGTTGCCATGGGTTGAACCTGGCAGCCATCACCGCGGCGATCTGCACCGGCAAGGAATCCCACGAGGACCCCAGCAAACGTTATGTCGCCGGTGTTTCCGGTGGGGTGTTCTACCTGCTGCTGGGGGTATTTGGCGCCACGCTGGTTTCCATTTTCACGGCTTTTCCCGCCGCGCTCATCGCGGCGCTGGCTGGCCTGGCGCTGTTGGCGGCCATCGGTGGTGCGCTGAGCGCGGCCATGTCGGTGCCGGAAGACCGTGAAGCGGCACTGATCACCTTTCTCGTCACCGCTTCGGGAATGTCGTTTCTCAGTTTGTCCGCAGCCTTCTGGGGACTGATCTTCGGTATCGCCGCGCACCTGCTGCTGACGCTGAAACGGGCGCCGGCACCCTTGCCCGCCAGTCCGCCCCCACGCTTGGAAGAGGAGCAACCCGCCGGCTGATTCCTCGCGGCAGCGGTTCATTTTCGCAAGCCTTTCGTCGTTCCTGCCGGCTCGTTGCGGCGGAGCGTCGTTCCCAACTGGAGCTTTGCGATTATCGGGCAGCAGCACGATAATCGCACATCGCATTCCGACAAGGCTGTCTGCCATGAACGACGAGTCCCGTTCCCGTACTGCTCCGATGGCGCCGGCCATCATCGCCTCGCCAGCCAAACGCATCGAGGCGTTGACGGGCGATCCGAACTTCATGACTTCACTGGCACGCGGCCTGGCAGTGATTCATGCGTTTCAAGAGCGCAAGCGTCATCTGACCATCGCGCAAATCAGCCACCGCACCGAGATTCCGCGGGCGGCGGTGCGCCGCTGCCTGCACACGCTGATCAAACTTGGTTACGCCACCACCGATGGGCGCACTTATTCGCTGCTGCCGAAGGTGCTGACCCTCGGCCACGCTTATCTATCATCGACTCCGCTGGCGGTCACCGCGCAGCCGATCCTCGATCGCCTCAGCGACCAGCTCCACGAAGCCTGTTCCATGGCCACACTGGAAGGTGACGAGGTGCTCTACGTCGCTCGCTCGGCTACGCCACAACGGTTGATTTCGGTCGATCTGAGCGTCGGCAGCCGATTGCCGGCGTATTGCACTTCCATGGGGCGGATCCTGCTGGCGGCGCTGGATGATGCTGCATTGGACGATTATCTGGCACACGCCGAGCTGCAGATAAAGACCAGCCGTACCCTGCATACGCCGGAGGCCATTCGTGCTTCGATTGCGGAAATTCGCCAGCAGGGCTGGGTGATCATCGATCAAGAGCTTGAGGTTGGGCTGCGATCGCTAGCCGTACCGCTGAAAGATTCCGCCGGCCAGGTATTGGCTGCCCTCAACGTCGGCACCCATGCCAGCCGGGTGACCAAGCAGGAGCTGGAAACGCGCTTTTTGCCGGTGTTGCTGGAGGCCAGCAAGGAGCTGAGCACTCGCCTGTTCCATTGATTGCAGGCCTGGAAACAACGGTGTTGACGGCGAGGTGATCAACGTAAAGGTGGGGCAGCGCACCCCGTAGGTAATTCGAGGTTGTGTTCGATAATCGCACGATGATTCGATTATCGGATTGTTCTGCCACGGCATGATGTTTAGTGTTTGTCTCAAGCGCGAGTTTGTTCGCGCACCCGGACACCAACACGAGACATGACCTATGGCCGAGCTTCTTTCTCTAAACGAGGCAATTGATCGCTTCGTCAGCAACGGCGACACCGTCGCTCTTGAAGGCTTCACCCATCTGATACCCACCGCTGCCGCTCACGAAATCATCCGTCAGGACAAGAAAGACCTGACACTGGTGCGCATGACGCCTGATCTGGTCTACGACCTGCTGATCGGTGCCGGTTGCGCGAAGAAGTTGATCTTCTCCTGGGGCGGCAATCCCGGTGTCGGCTCGCTGCACCGCCTGCGTGACGCCGTGGAAAAACAGTGGCCGCAGCCGCTGGAAATCGAAGAACACAGCCATGCCGACCTGGCCAATGCCTATGTCGCCGGTGCGTCAGGTCTGCCGTTCGCCGTGCTACGTGCCTATCTCGGTTCCGATCTGCCGAAGGTCAACCCGATGATCAAGTTCATCGATTGCCCCTTCACCGGCGAAACGCTGGCGGCTGTTCCCAGCGTGCGCCCGGACGTTACCGTGATCCACGCGCAGAAGGCCGACCGCAAGGGAAACGTATTGATTGCGGGGATTCTAGGCGTCCAGAAGGAAGCCGCGTTGGCCGCCAAACGCTGCATTGTCACCGTTGAGGAAATCGTCGACGACCTGCAGGCGCCCATGAATGCCTGCGTCCTGCCGACCTGGGCGCTGAGCGCCGTCTGCCTGGTGCCGGGCGGCGCGCATCCGTCCTATGCCCATGGCTATTACGAGCGCGACAACCGGTTCTATCAGCAGTGGGATCCGATTGCCCGCGACCGTGAAAGCTTCACCGCGTGGATTGATGATTTCATCCGCGACACCCCCGATTTCAGTGCGTTTCAGGCCAAACTGGCCGCGCAGCAGGAGGCCAAGTGATGAGCGCTCACGCCAATAACTACAGCACCAATGAAATGATGACCGTCGCTGCCTCCCGTCGGCTGGGCAATGGCAGCGTCTGCTTTGTCGGCATAGGCCTGCCGTCCAAGGCGGCCAACCTGGCACGCCTGACCCACGCACCGGAAGTCGTGCTGATCTATGAATCCGGCCCGATTGGCGCGAAGCCGTCGGTGCTGCCGCTGTCCATTGGTGATGGCGAACTGGCCGAGACCGCCGACACGGTCGTGCCGACTGGCGAGATCTTCCGCTACTGGCTACAGGGTGGCCGTATTGATGTTGGTTTCCTTGGTGCTGCGCAGGTGGACAAATACGGCAACATCAACACCACGGTGATTGGTGACTATCACCAACCGAAAGTCCGCTTGCCAGGAGCGGGCGGTGCGCCCGAAATTGCCGGGTCGGCCAAACAGGTGCTGATTATCCTCAAGCAATCGCATCGCACGTTCGTCGACAAGCTGGCGTTCATCACGTCGGTCGGTTTTGGTGAAGGCGGGGAGCATCGCAAGCAGCTCGGTCTGCCAGGCAATGGGCCGGTGGGAATCATCACCGACCTGTGCATCATGGAGCCCGAAGCGGGGTCCAACGAATTCGTGGTGACCTCGCTGCATCCGGGTGTGACTCGCGAGCAGGTGATCGAGAACACCGGCTGGGCGATTCGTTTCGCTGATGAGTTGAGCGAGACTGCAGCACCGACCGAGAACGAACTGGAGGCTCTGCGCGCCCTGGAGGCCCGTACGGCCGCAGCCCATGGACAATCTGGAGGTGACGAGTGACACGCGAAGTCTTTATCTGCGACGCCGTACGTACGCCTATCGGCCGCTTTGGCGGCGCCCTGGCCGCGGTGCGTGCCGACGATCTGGCTGCAACCCCGATCAAGGCGCTGCTGGAGCGCAACCCTAAGCTCGATCCGGCGGCCATTGAAGAGGTGTTCATGGGCAGTGCGAATCAGGCCGGCGAAGATAACCGCAACGTGGCGCGCATGGCCGCATTGCTGGCCGGGCTGCCGGAAACCGTACCGGGCGTGACGCTCAATCGCCTCTGTGCGTCGGGCATGGACGCAGTGGGCAGCGCCTTTCGGGCCATCGCCTGCGGCGAGATGGAACTGGCCATCGCTGGCGGCGTGGAGTCCATGACCCGTGCGCCTTATGTGATGGGTAAAGCCGATATGGCGTTCGGTCGCACACAAAAGATCGAGGACACCACCATCGGCTGGCGCTTCATCAACCCGAAGATGAAGGACATGTACGGCGTTGATGCCATGCCGCAGACCGCCGACAACGTTGCAGAAGAACACCAGATCAGTCGCGAGGACCAAGACGCCTTTGCCTTGCGCAGCCAGCAACGTACTGGCAAGGCGCAGGCAGCCGGGTTCTTCGCCGAGGAGATCGTTCCGGTGGTGATCAGGGGTCGCAAGGGCGACACCGTAGTGGATACCGATGAGCACCCACGAGCGGACACCACCCTTGAGGCCTTGGCTAAACTCAAGCCGATCAACGGCCCGGACAAGACAGTCACCGCGGGCAATGCCTCGGGTGTCAACGACGGTGCGGCGGCGATGATTCTCGCCAGCGCCGAAGCGGTACAGAAGTACGGTCTCAAACCGCGCGCCAAGGTACTCGGCATGGCCAGCGCCGGCGTTGCGCCGCGGGTCATGGGTTATGGGCCGGTACCAGCGGTACGCAAATTGTGTGAACGGCTGAACGTCGCCGTCAGCGACTTCGACGTGATCGAACTGAACGAAGCCTTCGCTGCTCAAGCGCTGGCGGTGACTCGTGATCTAGGTCTGGAAGACGACAGCGCCAAGGTCAATCCGCAAGGCGGCGCGATCGCCCTTGGCCATCCGCTGGGCATGAGCGGCGCGCGTCTGGTGCTCACGACCGTGCATGCGCTGGAAAAATCGGGTGGCAAGCTCGGCCTGGCGACCATGTGTGTCGGCGTTGGCCAGGGCCTGGCGCTGGCGGTCGAGCGGGTCTGAGCCTTGGCGGGATAAATGGTGGGCGAAAGAGGGCGGGCTGAAGCCCGCCGTAACGCGGGACATGCCACACCGCAAGCCCTTTTTCTTGCCTTTACGACGACCTTTTAATCAATCTTCAAGAGAGTTTCCCATGCCCTCCGTCAAACTCGCCGATGCTGAGCTGAATCACCGTTTTGATGGCCCGGTCGATGCGCCGGTACTGGTGCTTTCCAACTCGCTCGGGACCACGCTTGAAATGTGGGACCCGCAGATCCCCGCCTTGAGCGAGCATTTCCACGTGCTGCGGTACGACACGCGCGGCCACGGTGGTTCCTCCGTTCCACCCGGTCCGTACAGCATCGAACAACTCGGATGCGATGTGCTGGGTCTGGTGGACGCGCTGGGAATCGATCGTTTTGCGTTCTGTGGCCTGTCCATGGGCGGCCTGATCGGCCAATGGCTGGGGATCAACGCCGGTGAGCGATTGACGCGGCTGGTGATCTGCAATACCGCCGCGAAGATCGGCACCGAAGAGGTGTGGAACGAGCGCATCGACACCGTGCTCAAAGGGGGCGAACAGGCGATGCGTGACATGCGCGATGCGTCCGTATCACGCTGGTTCACGCCAACCTTCGCCGCGCAGCAACCCGAGCAGGTCAACCGCGTCACCCAGATGATCGCCAGCACCTCGCCGGCCGGCTACGCCGCCAACTGCGCCGCCGTGCGCGATGCCGACTACCGTGAGCAGCTCGGGGCGATCAAGGTGCCGACGCTGGTCGTCTGCGGCAGCGAGGACCCGGTGACCACGACCGAACATGGCCGTTTCATTGAGCAACGGGTCGCCACCGCCGAGCTTGTAGAGCTCCACGCTGCGCACCTGTCCAACGTCGAAGCGGGCGAGGGTTTCACCCGTCCTGTACTGGATTTTCTTCGCGGCTGAGATTGGGCGATGCAAGAGAACAAGGCCCCGTAGGGCCTTTTCTTTTTACCGGTGCCTCGCGTTAGCGCACTTTGAATCGATTCACCACGGCGGTAAGGCGTCCGTTGGTGTTGAGTAGCGACTCGGTGCTGCGGTCCACACTCACACCGCTTTCCACCAGTTCGTCGACCACGTGGCGGACGGCAACCATATTCCGATTGATCTCCTCGGCCACTGCGCTTTGTTCTTCGGCGGCAGTGGCGATCTGGGTGCTCAGATCGTTGATGTGAACGACCGAGTTGGTCATCTCATCGAGGCCGACCGTGACCTGCGCGGTCTTGTCGGCAGTCGTCTGGCAACTGACCTTGGTCTGCTCCATGGCTTGTACGGCGGAACCGACTGCCTGCTGCAAGCGGTGCAGCATCTCGTTGATCTCGGACGTGCTCTGCTGGGTGCGTGCCGCCAGGGCGCGAACCTCGTCGGCGACCACTGCGAAGCCCCGACCTTGCTCACCAGCACGTGCGGCTTCGATTGCAGCGTTCAATGCGAGCAGATTGGTCTGCCCGGCGATGTCGCCGATGACGCCTAGCACGTCGTTGATGCGCTTGGCGTCGGCTTCCATCGCCTGCACTTTGGCGGTGGCACTTTCGACTTCGCTGACCAGTGCGCGCACGCTGGTGGAGGCGTCGTCCACGACCAGTTTCGACGACAGCGCGTTGTGGTTGGCAGTTTGCGTGTAGGCGGCGGTATCGCTGGCGCTTTGCGCGACGGACTCGGCCGTCGAACTCATTTCATTGATCGCGGTGACCGCCTGATCGGTTTCTGATGCATGCCGGGCCAGCGCATCGTTGGTCGTGCGTGACAGCTGTTTGAGCTGCCCGATTTCAGTGTGGATCTGGGTCGTCGCGTCGCTCACATCGATCATCATGTTCTGCAGATAACCAATGAAGCCATTGACCGAGCGCCCGACCTGATCGACCTCGTCCTTGCCTTTGATATCGATTCGCTTGGTCAGATCAGCATCGCCAGCCGACAGCGCATCGATATTCGAGCGCAGCACGTTGAGGCGTTTCATCAGTTGGTTCAGCGCAACGATCATCAGCACCATGAGGATCAGCACCATGGGGATCTGTAGAGACGCCAGTGCCTTGAGCATCGCGTCGCTCTTCGCCTCGAGATGGGCGGTGGGCAATGCTGCGGCCAACAGCCAGGGCGTTCCCTCGATCGGTGTCAGGAAGAAGCTGAACTCCTCTCCGGTTTTGCTGCTGTAGGTTTCCCGCTGAAGCTGTTGTGAATTGCCTGCCAGCACCTTCTGGATGGTGGCGATGAAAGGCGACTGGCTGGACAGTTCGGACACGTTGCGCAGCACCATGTCGCCACTCAGCTGCGGCTGGTTACTGAGAATCTTGCCGTCGGCCTCGACGATCATGACTTCGCCACTGATCTCGTCCTGCTTTTCCGCCACCAGGCGGTTGAAGAAGCCCAGGGTCAGGTCGATCGTTGACACGCCCCAAGCCGCGCCGTCCTTGTAGATGGTCATGGCGCAGTTGGTGCGCGGTTCGGCGCTGGCATCGTCCTTGTACGCGGCAGCCCATACGCACTGGCCACGCGGTGCCTGCAAGCCGCCGCGGTGCCAGGGCTGCTCGAAATAATTCAGCGATTCGGGGGAGTTCCAGTGGGTGTTCACCACCAGCTTTCCGGACGGGTCGCGGTGATAGAAGGTGCTGTGCTTGGCACGTCCGGGTGTGCGCTTTTCGGGAAGGGGCCAGATGCCGCCGCCAAAGACCTTCACGTCACCATACTGGTCAACCAGCCCCGGCAGGACGCGGTCGATCTCATCGCTGTCGAGCATGGGAACGGTCTGCGTGATGCTCCTTGCCTGAGCCGCGACCTGCGCCAGTTGAATCGAGATGCTCTGACCGATTTCGTTGACCTTAGAGAGCACGATGGACTCTCCGGTCTCAATCAGCTGGGGTGTGACGAAGCGCTTGATACCCAGAACGGTAAACAGAACGACCACGAGCACAAAGCCGACGAATGCAACCGTATAGCGAGCCTTGATGGTTTGAAGCGAAAACATGAATGAGCAACCTCTCGTCCAGCCGGCCGTCGAATGAGGACGCGGCAAGACGGAGCTATCGGCTCTGCCTCGAGGAGCTTGAGATCTTGCGGATAAGCGGTCGTGATCGCGGCTGCCGCTGCGAACATCGGGTCAAAGCTTCGCCAGATGCGATAAGGACCGCCATTGAAACGACGTTCGAGCGTGGCGATCAGCGCTTAAAACCGCGTTCAGATCACCCTGCGGTTTTGCGCAGGCGGACCGGAGCGCACGGCCGAAAGACCGAGGCGCTCCGCCCGGTATTGCCTACTTCCGATGAATGCGACTTCTCACGCAGACAAAGCTGGAGGCGTCGTTCACATCACCGCGTCTCTTGTACATCGGCCAGCCAGGGTATTCGCAGAGTGGCCGGGTGCGACCCGGCACCGCGACGGTGTCAGTGACAATCTGCCGCCTGGGTGCGACACCGCGCTCGACCCAGTTCTCCAGCGCTGTCAGTGAATCCCAGGCGGCATTGAACACCGTGCTGGCGGCGTGGGCGTAGCCGGGGATTTCGTAATAGCGCATGAACCGACGGGTCTGCCCAATGCCCATGTCCTGTTGTACGCGCCGGTAATACTCAGCCGTGGCGCGGGTGCTGACCAGCTGATCCGAGGTGCCGTGAGCCATTAGGATCTTGCCACCGTTGGCAACGAACGCCGATAAATCGGTCTGGTTGACGTCCTGACGCAACGACAGCACGTCGACGCGTGCCTGCCACGGCCCTAGGTTGGCCGGGTCCAGCGTCAGCGAATTGAACGCCGGATTTCGGGTCACGAAGTAGCGCACCCACTCGTCCCAGAACCCTGAGTGATAGGGCGCGCCTTCGGCAAAGCCGGTGCCGTGCACGGGCATGGGGTAGTCAGGTTGCAGGGTGTTGAGCCCCAGCCGATTGACCACCAGTTGCAAGCCTTCGCCCGGCCGGCCCAGATCGGTGCCCCAGGTATTGAAACCGGGATAGCCGCGTTCACCGCTGGCCAAAGGCTGGCCGAAACGGATCGGCGTGTCGAACACCTTGAGCGCGCTGATCTGTGCATCGGACAGGCAGTTGCTTCCCGTATCAGCGCCGTCACGGCAGCGCAGAGGGCGACCGTTGAGCTTGGCGGTTGCCGGATCGAATTGGGCATTGCACGCCGCTTGATGGCTGATCACCCGGTCACGCACGCCATCGAGCCCGTCACAAGCCTGCATCGAGGCTTCCAGCAGAGCGGCACGCTTTTCCAGGTTGGGATAGGCGCCCGGCGCGGCCAGCGCGCGGGTAATGCGGCCGAACTGCAAATCGAGTGCGGCAGCGTTGTAAGCCGGATAAAGGACGATGGCACCGTGAAAATCCTTCGGCCATTGCTGCACGACCGCAAGTGCCTCTCGACCACCCGTGGAGCCACCGGCAAAGTAGCTGCGGATCGGCGGCTGGCCGTAGCGTTGCTCGATCAGGTACATCGCCGCATCACGGGTCTTCTTCAAGGCATCGTGACCGTAGTTGGCCAAGGCCTCTTCGTTCCACGCGAAATCACCCGGATGCACCGGGTTGGCAACGTGGCCCGAGTCGCTGGCGAACACCGCATAACCACGGCCCAGCGGCGTCGGTTGGTCGATCGGCCCCGCCGGAACGTTGCCGGCCACGTTCGGCACGGTGCCGTTATAGCCACCACCGCCATACATCATCGCCTTGCTGTTCCACTGTTCAGGCAGAACGATGCGCATCTTGATGCTGGGCGCGCTTGGGTCGGCCGGTGCGATTTCCACGCTCAGATCGCAGTGTGGGCCGAACGTCTGCGGTGCGCTGCCACCGCCGGGCACCGGCGTCGCAGCGGTGACCCTGGCACCGGAAGTTGGCAGGGCAATCGCAGTGGCAGGAATCTGCGTACCGACCAGCTCTGTGCAACTGGCCGCGAGGGTGGGCTGGGCGACCACCAATGCGACCAGGGTGGGGAAGGCCAGCCGCAGACGCTGGGGTAATGCGTAGCGAAAGCGGGGTGCACGGGATGCTTTCATCGGGGTTTCCTTGTTATTGTTGTCATGCCCCGCCGCTGCGCGACGGGGTGGGTACCCGAGAAGACTGCGCTGCAACCGGGCATGTTGGGTGAGCCAAAGCTGTGCCAGCGGAACGCAAGAAGGCGCAGCCGCCGATGATCGGTCACGAAATCGCAGCCGGACCGCTCTAACACGACGAGCGACAGGTTGGCCGGGCTGCTGCAGCGCGGAGGAATTTGTCCAGAACGTCGGACATTGATCGGCGCAATGTCATCCCAGCTGGACACTCTGTACGGCGACTCGGATTTTTCGACAGGCGGTACGGTCCTTGTCGCAGAAAAGCGGGCTTCAGGCGTGACGGGACGCCTGGGCCATGACGTCTGTGCTTGCAGCGCACGAGGCGTCGCGGTTGCTGCGGGCTAGTCCGGGCGGATCTGATCCGCGAAGCGGATATTCCAAAACCTCCCGACTATACTTTTGTCGCATGCGCGCAAACGTCGCATGCCCCGCCTATTTTTTGTAGAGATCAGCCCGCCCCATGGAAACGCTTTACCTCATCTTCCTGCTGCTGCTCGCAGTAGGTGCAAGCCGCGTCCTGGCTAATGTCGTTCCGCTACCACTGCCGATCATGCAGATCATCATGGGCAGCGTGCTGGCGTTGCCGCCCTTTGGCATGGGTGTGGAGCTGCGGCCCGAGATTTTCATGCTGTTGTTCATTCCACCGCTGTTGTTCTACGACGGTTGGAAGATACCCAAGCGCGAATTTACCGAGCACGGCGCGGAAATGACCGCCATGTCGCTGGTGCTTGTGCTGATCATTCTGGTGGTGGTGGGTTATTTCATTCACTGGCTGCTACCCGCCATTCCGCTGGGCGCAAGTTTTGCGCTGGCGGCGATCCTTTCGCCGACCGACGCGCTGGCGGTGATCGCCATTGCCCAGGGCCGTCTGCCGCGACACATGTCTCACCAGTTGGAAGGTGAGGCGATGATGAACGACGCCACCGGCCTGGTCTCGTTCAAGTTCGCCTTGGCTGCGGCCATCACGGGTAGTTTTTCGCTGGTCACGGTGACCGGCGAATTCTTCATCATTGCGCTTGGGGGGTTACTGATCGGGGCAGGGCTTAGCTGGTTGGTGGGTAAGGGCAAACAGTGGATGACGGCGCGCGATCTATTCGATCCGTCGACCTACGTGGTGATGATCCTGCTGCTGCCTTTTGCTGCCTTCTTCCTGGCTGAGCATGCCGGTATGTCCGGTATTCTTTCGGCGGTGGCGGCAGGCATGGTGCAGAGCCGGATCGACATGCTTCCGGTCAAGACCAGCACCCGCATCCTCAATCGCAGCATCTGGGAAATGCTCGATTTCAGCTTCAATGGGCTGGTGTTCCTGCTGCTGGGTCTGCAGTTCCCGCGGATTGTCGAGCGCGTCTGGGAAGCCGCCGGGCAAGGGACCTACAGCATGCCGATGCTGGTGTTCAGTGCACTGGCGATCATGGCGCTGCTGCTGGTAGTGCGCTTCGGGTTCGTGTTTGCCTATCACTGGGGCGAGGCTAGGGTGCGCCGCCTGCTCGGCAAGACGGTCCAACCCAAACCGCTTCGCTTGTTCTCTGCCCTAAGCGCCGTAGCCGGCGTTCGCGGGGCGATCACGCTGGCGGGTGTGCTCTCGATTCCGCTGATGATTGGCGATACGCCGTTTCCGGGCCGCGATCTGATGATCTTCCTCGCTGCCGCGGTGATCATCCTGTCGCTGCTGATCGGTGCGCTGGGCATTCCGTATTTCCTCAAGCAGCTGCCCAACAACGATTTTGAAGAGCATCGTGAAGAACTGAAAAAGGCCCGCCGGAACGCGGCCCAGGCGGCGGTCAGCTGGCTGGAAAACTGGAAGCAGGCCAACCCGGTCGACGATCCGGACCAGATGCTGCTACGTAGCGAGGTGACAGCACGGGTGACCGAATCCTACCGCAAGGACATTGAAGCCTTGATGGACCACCAGGGTCGGGCAAGCCAGGCGCGTGAAACCATGGCTCTGGAGCGCGATATCCGCCTCAACGCCATCCGAGTGCAGCGCAAGGAAATGTATCGGATGAGGAAACGGCACGAGATAGACGAGCAGATGCTGCAGACCCTGCTACGCGAACTCGATTATGAAGAGGCCGCGCTGGGGGCCGGTGACACCGCCTAACGGCCTACAAGGTCCTGTTGTTGTTCGGGTTCAAGTACAGCGATGGTGTGGTCGCTGTGCTTGAAGGACACCAGCTGTGTCAGCCAGGCCTGGAGCACCGGCGACTGCACCTTCTGGTTGCGCATCGTAATCGACAGGATCTCGCGAGCAATGGTGACGACCGCGCTCTTGCTGCCGAGAAAGTGCCAATTGAACCAGCCGTCGCCGTAGGTCAGCGGCGTTTGCTGCCCTGTTGGCAAAGGGATGTACACCTTCACCGAAAGGTCGAAAAGCACTTCGGGCTTGGAGATGATCAGCAGCTTTACGTCTGCTACTTTGCTCAACCAGTAGCGATGATCGAAGCGCCCCCCTGTCAGCTCCGCAGACTGGCTCAAGGCATCGTTGATCAGCGCTCGGTTATCGATGAGTTGCACGGTGGGGCTCCGCTTGTAGATGGACGATACCGGCCTCGGCACTCGCTGCAACCAACGAGGTGCATAAACCGGCTGACAGATACCCTGCGCGACACCGGAGGGTGTCGCGTCTGGCATACCGGGTTATCGGTAGATCGTCGCTTTTGTTTAGCGGGCAAATGTCGGGATTACAGTTCCGCTTTACCGGTGAACAACGTCAAGCCACTCGGTCCTGACAGGGCAGGGGCTCGGCTCACTTGGCGAACAGCTGACCCATGTCTTTGAATGCCTTGAATTCCAACGCATTACCGCAGGGGTCGAAGAGAAACATGGTCGCCTGTTCACCGACCTGGCCCTGGAAGCGCACATAAGGTTCGATCACGAACCGGGTGTCGCGGGCGCGCAGGCGCTCGGCCAATGCCTCCCACTCGGGCCAGCTGAGGATGATGCCGAAATGCGGTACCGGAACGTCGTGGCCGTCTACGGCATTGGTGTGTGCGGCTTCCTGCGACGGCGTCTGCGGATGTTCATGGATGACCAGTTGATGGCCATAGAAATCGTAATCAACCCAGTGCTCGGAGGAGCGGCCTTCGGTCAGACCGAAGACTTCGCCATAGAAACGGCGCGCGGCGGGTAAGTCGTATACCGGAATCGCAAGGTGAAACGGGGAAAGGCTCATCAAGGCTTCCTGTTGTTGTGGGTCGCGATTGCCATCTTGCCGATTTGTAGCGCAAACATCACCTGGACGTACGTTCTGGTCTGGCGCTCGACGAGCTGGATGCCATTGCGAAGATGATCGCCTATTGCCTGGGTGTCTCGCTGGTACTCGTAGGCCGGGTCATGGCTCGAACGCACGCCGACGGTTCGTGTTCTGCTACTGGGTGGCGCGACGTTCTATCGGGACCTGGTATTGATCGGCCGGCACAGCGCCCAACAGTTGCCGCTGCAGCAGCTGTTTCGCCGTTGTGTGCGGGACGTCCTGGCGGAACATCAACGTCCGGCAACGGCTTAGCGAGGCGGTGAGATAGATCGCAGCAGCCACACCAAACGTCGGCTACGGAAGGCTCTACCGCGGCATTTTCGGCTCTTGCACTACGCTTATCAGTGCAAGGAGCACACGGATAGTTGCGTAGCTGAATTGAGCTCAGAACGGTCGCCGACTCTACGAGTCCAACCTGAACCCGCCATACCACGTGTGGATATCTGCATGGCCCAACCAGATCTGCATTCCCGACTTGCTTTCACGCTGCAATCGGCTGGATTGCTGGAGTGGTACGTCGAACTGGACGATTCGCTGAGCGATGCCCAGGCAACCGTCGAGGCCGTCACCCATGCGCTCGATGCCTGTGCATTGGGCAGTATCTCGCTCACCGAATTTCTGGAGCATGTCCACCCGGACGACCGCGATTCGGTCGCCGAGCACGTTGCTATCGCGCTCTCGACCGGCGACGAGGTGCGCTTCGAATGCCGCGTGCTGGTAGGCGAGAGCGGTGTGCAGATGGTCAGCGTGACCGGTCGTTCCACCGCCCACCCTGAGCTGCGAGCGCTGCACTTCATCAGTCAGGACGTGACCGACTGCCGTCGTTCCGAGGCGATTGCCGAAGGGCAGATGCGCGCACTCGAGCTGGCGGTGGCCGGCGCGCCCTTGACGAAGGTACTGGTCGAACTGACCCGCTCGGCCCAAAAGCAGTCGGCTGGGACTATTAGCGCAGCGATCATGCGCCTGGATGAGGATGGCAAGCTGCGATTCGTCGAAGCCTCCAGTCTCCCGCCAGATTTCGTCGCGGCGCTCGATGAGATGATTGTTCGCGCCGATGAAACGAGCTGCAGCGTGGCGGTACGGACGCGCAAGCCAAGCGTTGCCGTGGATATCGGTCGCGATCCGACCTGGGCCGGGCACCGAGACAAGGCGCTCGAGCATGGCTTGCGCGCCTGCTGGTCCACGCCAATTCTTTCGGACAGCGGTGAAGTGATGGGCACCATTGCCTGTTACAGCAGCGTGTGCGCAGCGCCGTCATCTCTGGAACAGGAAGGCATCACGCTGCTCGCCAATACGGCGGCGCTGGTGGTGCAGCGCGATCGTGCCAACCGGGCACGGGTCAAGGTCGAGCAGAAAATGGTGGCCGACGAGCGTCGCTTCAAGGGGCTGGTAAAGGCCACCAACAGCCTCGTCTGGTCGACCAGCCCGCAGGTGGATATCGTCGAGCCGCAGCCGGACTGGATCGAGTTCACCGGCCAGACGTTCGAGCAATCGCGCGGCAAGGGCTGGCTCGAAGCTGTGCATCCCGAAGATCGCCCTGAACTGGAAACTCTCGTCGAGGAAATGCGTTCGGTCTTTGTAAACAGGCGCGCCGAGTACCGCGTCCGTCAGGCTGACGGCCAGTACCGGCATATGTCAGGTCACGCGGTGCCCATCTTCGATGACGACGGCAACATGCAAGAGTGGTCCGGCGGGTTGACCGATATTACCGACCGCAAGCAGGTCGAGCACCGACTGCACCATATGGCCACGCATGACTCGTTGACGGGGCTGCCGAACCGAACCTATCTCAACGAGCACCTGCGCGAACTGGTCAATTTCATTCCGGAAAACCAGCAGTTGATGATCATGCTCATCGACCTCGATCGCTTCAAGGAAGTGAACGATTCGATGGGCCATGGCTATGGTGACGTGCTCCTGGTGCAGATCGCTCATCGCCTGCGCGAGGCGCTGCCATCCGGTGATCTGGTGGCACGCCTGGGCGGAGACGAGTTTGTCGTGGTGGCCCATCTGCCTGATGGGGTGCGCTCGGCCGAGCGGCTGGCTAGCGATCTGCTGCGGGCGATCCAGGTGCCCTGCGATGTGCTCGGCACACGCTATTACCCTTCGGCGTCGATGGGCATGTGTCTGTATCCGGACCCCGATACCAGCATTGATGAGCTGCTGCAGCATGCCGATATCGCCATGTACCGCGCCAAGTACGCGGGCGGCACCGGAATGCAGTTCTTCTCGGCTGAGATGAGCATCGAGAGCAAGAACCGCATGGCCCTCGAACTCGATCTGCGCGAAGCACTGGAACGTGATGAATTTGTGCTGCATTACCAGCCGCGCATCTGTCTGGACGATGACATCCCGTGCGGTGTGGAGGCGCTGATTCGCTGGAACCACCCAACCAAGGGGCTGGTGTCACCAGCGGAATTCATACCCATCGCCGAAGCCACCGGGCTGATCTGCAAGATCGGTAACTGGGTGCTGCACCAGGCGTGCCAGGACATCCAGCGATTGACCGCACGCATCGGCACCGAACTGACACTGTCGGTGAACGTGTCACCGGTGCAGCTGAAGTCCCCAATGCTGTGCAGCGAAGTCAGCCGGGCACTGCAGGCGGCCGGGTTGGATACGCACCGTCTCGAACTGGAGCTGACCGAGTCCGGCCTGATCGAAGACACCGACACTTCGCATCAGCTCTTGAGAAGCCTCGGCGCCATCGGCGTGAGGCTTGCAATTGATGACTTCGGCACGGGGTACGCCGGCATCGCCTACTTGCGCCAATATCCGATCGACGTGGTGAAGCTTGATCGGACCTTCCTTTGCCCGACCGCCAAAAGCGATAACTGTCTTGATTTCATCAAGGCGGTGACCGAAATGTGCCACTCGCTTGGCATGCGCGTCGTGGCCGAAGGCGTGGAGGATGCCGACATGCTGAGGCAGTTGATGCGGTCAACGTGCGATGAAGCGCAGGGCTATCTGTTCGCTAAGCCTATGCCGTTGGACAGGCTGGGTGACTTCATCATCGACCGCCGCGCGAGTTGAGCTTCTCGCCGTTTGAACTGGTCACGAGGACAGGCTCCTCCGGCGCATCCGCCAGGAGCTGCTGGAACCGCAGTGGTGACATGGGCCGGCCGAGGTAGAAACCCTGAGCCTGATCACAAGCGAGCTCGGTCAGCTTCCCAAGCTGGGCGGCGGTCTCGATGCCTTCGGCGGTCACGGTCAGCGAGAGGGCGTGGCCCATGCTGACGATGGCATTCACGATAGCTTCACTACTTTCTGACTGATCGAGCTCCGAGACGAAGCTGCGGTCGATCTTGATTCCGTCGAACGGATAGCTGCGAAGGTAGCTCAGCGAAGAGTAACCCGTGCCGAAGTCATCCATGGAGAGGCGGACCCCTAGCGCCTTGAGCGCGTTCATGGTCGTCAGAGCCGCAGCGGCATCTTCGAGCATGACGCTTTCGGTAATCTCCAGTTCCAGGCGTTGCGGCGCGATGCCGGTGTCCTGAAGCACCTTGGCGATACGGTCGACCAGATCGCTGCGCTGGAACTCGATCGGTGACAGGTTCACCGACACCATCAGCTCATTGCCCCAGCTCAGCGCGTTCAGACAGGCCTCGCGCACTACCCAGTCGCTGAGCTCCACGATCAGACCGGTTTCCTCTGCCAGTGGTATGAAACTGGCGGGGCTGAGCAAGTCACGGAGCGGATGCTGCCAACGCACCAGCGCCTCGGCGCCGACGATGGTTTGCGAAGAGGCATCGTAGCGTGGCTGGAAATCGAGACGAAACTCATGCCGACGCAGGGCCTGACGCATGTCCATTTCGAGTTGCCTGCGCTCCATGATTCGCTCGTTCATCGACGGCTCATAGAACCGGAACAGGTTACGCCCGCTGGATTTGGCCTCGTAGAGCGCAATGTCTGCGTAGCGCAGCAGGTCCTCTGCAGTCAGCCCGTCATAGGGCGCCGAGACGATACCGATGCTGGCACCCACGTTGACCTCATTTGCACCGATTCGAATGGGTTGGTTGATCTGTTCGATCAGGCGTTGGCACAGCCGTTCCGCCTGTTCGTGGGTTCGACAGTCCGTTGCCACAACGATGAATTCGTCGCCGCCAAGCCTTGCTACGAGATCCGTCTCTCGTGTGCCACCGGTGAGCGCATTGGCCACCTCGCGTAGCACTACATCGCCCGCAGCGTGACCAAAGGTATCGTTAATGGGCTTGAAGCGATCCAGGTCCAGCGCCAGGAGAAACACCGGATTGTCACCGCTCAGGCCTTCGCTGAGGCGTCTATTGAGGAAATGGTTCAAGCGGTGACGATTAGCCAGCCCGGTCAGCGCATCGTGCTGGCTGATGTGCTCGATGCGGGCCTTGGCCTCGATCTCCTCGGTGATATCGCAGACGGTGCCCTGATAGCCCTGTAAATGGTCAGCAATTCCCACAGCACGGGCTGAAAGCTGGCAATAACGCAGGCGCGCGTGGTCGTCGCGCATTTCGCAGGGAATCGGTTTACGCCCGGCAACGTTGTCGCCGCTGGCGATGGCAGCCATCAGCCGTTTGTCATAGGTCAGCAGGTCGGTGAGCGGACGCCCGATCCAGGCGTTGCAAGGCAAGCCCGTTATCTGGGTAAAGCGCTCGGACAGGTAGGTCAGCCTTTGCTCTGAATCGGTTTCCCAGATCCAGTCCGACGAGGCCTCCGAAATGTTCTTGAAGCGCTGCTCGCTCACCCGCAGCGCCTGCTGAGCTGCATCGATCATGTCTGCTGCGTGAATGACGCGCCTGCGCAACCAAAACACCAGTGCAGCGACGAGTGCGCCGAGCAGGGCCAGCATCGGCAGGATTGTCTTCAGCAACGACCGGCCATGCGCCTCGCTCTGCCATTGCAAGCTGATGGCAACACCGATCTCCTCCTGGATTGTCAGCTTTGGCCTCGGGCCGTCGGCAACGGAGCTGACGGTAGCGGTGAGCCCGATCAGATCGAATGCTTCTTCCAGCACCTTCAGCTTCGGCGCGGTCAGCACATCGATGTAGACCAGATAGGACAGGTTTTCGAAGTCATCGTAGGAGTTGTCCGGACGTATCACCGCCGCCGACACCACAGCGGGCAGACCCATGACGGAGAAATAGACCTGCGTGACGGCGTCTTCTGCAGACTTGCTGCGTGCACTGGCCAGAAGGGCAGGCAGGTCACCGTCTATCCAGTCGCTGGCGTCCATGTTGCTCAACTCGCCATCGATGATGGCGTAGCGGGTCGACGCGTCTGGACCCAGAACGAACACCCCATCAAGGCCATACGTCGCAAACAGTGAAGGACCGATGTTGTCGCCGTCGAAGGCCCAGGCAGCATCGACCTTGCCATTCATGTGCTTGTAGGCATCGTTCCAGAAAGCGTAGTCGGCCAGCGCCGTGCCAATCTTGTCTCGCCGACTATCCATTGCCTTGGCTGCGTCTGTTTCGCTGTGCCGCACATGTTGTTCGTCCAGCGCGATGCACAGATAGACCAGCGCCAGGGCGACCGTGATGAACAGTGCAGCGACGACACAGATGAAGCCCAGTGACGCCCTACGGGCCATGGCGGTGTAGCCAGCCGCTTTGTCGGGGATGCTGGATGCGAGGGTAGAGGTCATCGGATAAGGCCAGGCTCGACAGATTGCACTAAGTGATTGCTTGCACGCTGTGTATCGGCTGAAGCTGGCATTGATACTGTTTTGCTTGGCGGGATCCGACAGGCGGCGTGCGGTACTGTTAGTGGTCGCTGCACAAACGTTCTAGCCCGTCTGGGCACCGGTGAATCGATAATGCTGGTCGGATAGGCAATTGAGCAAAAGCGGAGGGCGACATGAATGATGGCAGTTGGGTCGACCTGAAGCTGGATGCAGAAACCGGCATCGAGATCATTCGTGCGCACTTCGAGGGGCACGCCTACGACCCGCATTGGCATGACAGTTACCTCGTCGGGTTTACCGAACAGGGCGTGCAGCAATTCAACTGCCGCAAGACGTTGCACAGCAGCGTGGCAGGGCAGGCTTTCCTGCTCGAACCCGGTGAAATCCATGACGGCCATGCGCCGACACCGGGCGGCTTTACCTATTCCATGCTCTACCTGCAGCCGCATTGGCTCGAAGCCCAGCTGCACGAGCTGTTCGATAACGTACCCGAAAGCTGTCTGCCGAGTTTTGCCGAGACGCTGGCCGATGAGCCCGATCTGGTGAGTCACATCGCTTATGCGTTCCGCGCACTGCATGGCGAGGAGTTGCGCATCGTCCGTCACGCGGCGCTCGATGGGCTTTTGGAAAAGCTGTCTGGTCGAATGCGTTGGCGTCAGCGCCTGGAAACCAATCCGCGGTTGCCGGCTGTTGCGATCAGGGCCAGGGATTATCTGCATGCGAATCTGGACCAGGACATCGGGCTTGATGAGCTGGCGCGTGCGGCTGGCGCCGATCGCTTCAGGCTTTCGCGCGCATTCAAAGCCTCGTTCGGCCTCGCGCCGCATGCGTATCTGGTTCAGCTACGGCTGAGCCTGGCGCGCAAACTGCTGCGCCAGGGGTTGATGCCGGCAAGCGTCGCGGTGGAGTTGGGCTTTGCCGATCAGAGCCATCTTGGACGCTGGTTTCGTCGTGCCTATGGCCTCAGCCCGGCCGCCTACCGCAAACGCTGCACGAACCTTCCAGATTACTGAAACGGCTGGCCTGAACATGGGTGGAAATTCCTGATTGGAGTATCCGCCATGATCATGTTTGTTTACTGCGAAGCAGGGCGCCCATGCCGGGAGCTTTGCCGATGAGCCAGTTCCTGCCGTATATCCTGTTTGCCTTCGTCGCATCGATCACGCCTGGGCCAACCAACATCCTCGTGCTCAGTAGCAGCACACGGTATGGCTGGCGAGCAGCGCTATTGATCGTATTCGGCGCGTGCGTTGCGGCGGCAACCATTGTGTTTCTGGTTGGCCTGGGCTTGGCGAACTGGTGCTGGAGTTACCCCGGTTGCAACAGGCCATGGCGTGGCTGGGCGTGGGCTGGATCAGCCTGCTCGCCTGGCAGCTGTTTCGCAGTGCGGCGGCTGAAATTGATACGCATGACCAGCAGGATCGGGTCGGCGCATGGGGCGGTGCCGGGCTGCAGTTGGTCAATCCGAAAACCTGGATGATGGCGCTTGCGGTGGTCAGCGTGTTTGCGGGCGCCGATGCCAGTTGGTCGCATTACGGAATCTACGCATTGCTGTTCTTTCTCGTTGCAGTTCCCTGTCTGTGTGCGTGGGCGGCATTGGGGCAGGGTGCGGCATGGCTGCTGAAGTCCGCGCAATCGCTCAAGCGTTTCAACCAGTGCATGGCTCTGCTGTTGCTGGCCTCTGCCTGGACCAGCTTGCTGATCTGATCTCGGTTGGTTGCAAGTATCAATGCGGCATCATCGCTGCCTCTTCGCGGAAGCATCGGCGGGCTCTATCATGCGCGATTGCTGCGGATGCGCTTTCGTGGGGAACCAAAGCCCGAGGGTGCATGGTCGAAGCGCGTAGATAAATGCCGATCGCCGCCTGATTTCGCTTTCGACAGCCTCGGCGGAACCCAAGGTTCTGCCTGAATAGCCCTCCTGACCCTCCAAAGGAACGACTGATGAGCCTCGACCTCAACGCAGGACGCCTCCCTGATGAACACACCCTGACCAACATTCCGCGTCTGATTTCGCGGTATTACAGCGAGCGCCCTGATCCATCCGATCCGGCGCAGCAAGTGGCGTTCGGCACCTCCGGCCACCGTGGCTCGTCACTGAAAAACAGCTTCAACGAGTGGCACATCCTGGCGACTACCCAGGCGATCTGCGACTACCGTCGCGAGCAGGGCATCGACGGGCCAATCTTCGTTGGCATGGACACCCATGCGTTGTCCGAGCCGGCATTCGTTTCAGCTCTGGAAGTGCTCGCGGCCAATGGCATCGAGACACGGATTGACGCTGGCTGCAGCGAAACCAATGGCGAGCCGGGCTATACGCCGACGCCTGCGATCTCCAACGCCATCCTCGAATACAACGCAGGCCGCAACAGCGGCCTGGCGGACGGCATCGTCATTACGCCGTCGCACAATCCACCCGCCGATGGCGGGTTCAAGTACAACCCCACCAATGGCGGCCCGGCTGATACGGGTGTGACCAAGTGGATTCAGGAGCGCGCCAATGCGCTGCTGAATGCCGGGCTCAAGGGCGTCCAGCGAATGGATTACACTCAGGCGCTCAAGGCTTCGACTACCCAGCGCTTCGATTTCATCGACAGCTATGTTGGCGGCCTGGAGCAGGTGATCGATCTCCAGGCGATCCGCAACTCCGGCCTGAAGTTCGGCGTCGACCCGCTGGGCGGCGCTGGCGTGCATTACTGGACGCGCATCGCCGAGCGCTACGGCCTGCCGCTTGACGTGCTTTCCACCCGCGTCGATCCAACCTTCCGCTTCATGCGTCTGGACTGGGACGGCAAGATCCGTATGGATTGCAGTTCGCCGCACGCCATGGCGGGCCTGATCGAGAACAAGGACCGCTTCGACGTCTCCTTTGCCTGTGACACCGACCACGACCGACATGGCATCGTCGCGCGCTCGGTGGGTCTGCTGAACCCCAATCACTACCTGGCCGTGGCCATCGAATACCTGTTCACCCACCGGCCTGAGTGGAGCGCGCATGCAGGCATCGGCAAGACGCTGGTGTCGTCCTCTATGATCGATCGCGTCGCCAAGGGCATTGATCGCAAGGTCGTGGAGGTGCCGGTGGGCTTCAAATGGTTCGTCGATGGACTGATGGACGGCAGCCTCGGCTTCGGCGGTGAAGAGTCTGCGGGAGCTTCTTTCCTGCGCAAGCACGGCGGTGCCTGGTCGACCGACAAGGATGGCCTGATTCTGGGCCTGCTGGCCGCGGAAATTACCGCCGTGACCGGCAAGGACCCGGGCGAGCGCTACCAGGCGCTGACCGAGCGTTTCGGCGCGCCGGTCTATCAGCGTATCGATGCCCCGGCCAACCGTGAGCAGAAAGCCAAGCTCGGCAAGCTCTCGGCGTCCCAGGTCACGGCTGGCGAACTGGCGGGTCAGCCCATCACCCAGATTCTTACCGAGGCGCCAGGCAACGGTGCTGCAATCGGCGGGCTGAAGGTCGTGACCGACAATGGTTGGTTCGCCGCGCGCCCGTCCGGTACCGAAGACGTCTACAAGATCTACGCGGAAAGCTTCGAGGGCGAGGCGCACCTCACGCGCATCCAGGAAGAGGCCAAGGCGCTGGTCGATGGCGTGTTGAATAGCTGACGCGCGGCACAGGGACAAGCCGCCACGGGATATCGGGGCGGCTTTGGGTGCGCAACGGCGGGGTCAGTTGGCCGATGGTCCGCGCAGTTTTGCGATCACTTTGATCTCGAACTGGAACCCATACAGCCAGGTCACGCCAACAGCCGTCACAGTAGGGTGCGGTGCGCTGCCCCAGTATTCCTGCACGACGCTCCAGACTCGCTCGAAGTTGCTCTGCGGATCGACCATGAAAACGGTCACGTCGATTACGTCATCGAAGGTACATTCCGCAGCCTTGAGCACCGCGTTCAGATTCTCGAAGGCGAGCCTCACCTGAGCTTCGAGCTCAGGCTCCGGCGATCCGTCTGCGCGGCTGCCGACCTGTCCGGATACGAACAGCATCCCATTGGCTCGAACGGCCGGCGAGTAGCGGTTCCGTTCATAAAGTGCTCGTCGCCCAGCAGGGAAAACCACGTCACGTGTGTTCATAAGGCGCCTCTTGCGTCAGTCGTTATCGAGTAGGTAATTGACGAAGAGACTGTAGGGCTGCCCGTTGGAGGGATAAACTCGCAAGGCTGATCAGCACTGTTCTCAAATTCCAAACAATCCCAGCACCCGGAGCCGACATGGACCGCTTTGTCGCAATGCAGGCCTTTGCCCGAGTGGTCGAAACCGGCAGCTTCACCAAAGCCGCCAACACCATGCACCTGAGCAAAACCAGCGTGACGCAGCTGGTGCAACAGCTCGAAGCGCGATTGCGTGTGAAGTTGCTCAACCGAACGACACGCAAGGTCAATGTTACGGCGGATGGCGCCGCGTATTACGAGCGGGTGGTGCGGTTATTGGCGGATCTGGACGATGCCGAAACCAGTCTGTCCAACGCGTCGACATCGCCGCGTGGACGCCTCAGGGTGGACGTGCCCAGCCCGTTTGCGCGGTCCATTCTGATACCGGCGCTTCCCACCTTTCATGCGAGGTATCCGGAAATTCAGCTGGACCTGGGTGTCAGCGACCGGATGGTGGATCTGATCGACGAGAACATCGATTGCGTGGTGCGTGGCGGCGAGCTGACCGATCTGTCTCTCATGGCGCGGCACATTGGCGACCTCCAGCTGGGGGTCTATGCCGCACCCAGCTACCTCGAGCGAGCAGGAACGCCGTCCCATCCACGTGAGCTGGAGGACACGCATCACCGCATCGTGGGCTTTTTGTGGGCGCGCACCGGGAAGGTTTTTCCCTACGCAATGCATCGCCACGGCGAACGCGTCAGCGTCATGGGTCGTTACGTACTTTCGGTGGATGACGGCAATGCTTATTTGGCAGCCGGCCTGGCGGGCTTGGGGGTGCTATGGCTGCCGGACTACATGTCCGACGCTCACCTGGAGAGTGGCGAACTGGTGCCGTTGTTTGAGGATTGGCGGCTCGAACCGATGCCCATGTATGTTGCCTTCCCACCAAACCGGCATGTAAGCGCCAAGCTGCGGGTATTCATCGACTGGATCGTCGAGTTGATGGCTCAGCGAGCACGGGTCGCGAAGCGGTGACACCGTCATCTGAGGATTGGCGCGCCGCTGGGGTTGGGCTTTCGTGGGAGCGACCTTGGCCGCGAAAGTGTGCGGCCAAGGCTGCAGTCGAGACCGCTCCCACTACGATGGTGTGGGTACGCGGCCCCGGCATCATCGGCCTCGAGAGCCGTTTAAACAGGCTCGCTGAGCTGCATTGACTCGCGTTGTAGGAGTGCGTCCTGAAAGGTCACCAGGGCAGGAAACTCGTTTCGCCAGTTCAGCTCGGGGAAGCGAAAATCCAGATAACCCAGGGCGCAGGCAATCCCAATTTGAGCGATGTCCAGCGGGCCTCGTAGCGCTTCGCTGTCGTCGTTCATCGCTCTGAGGCCACGGCGAACCTTGCCGATCTGTCCATCGATCCAGTCATTGCACTGCCGCTCCACCGGCCGTGCAGCGCGCTCGTAACGGGTGATCACCGCCGCTTCCATCACCCCATCGGCCAGCGCTGCGAGACGCAGCGTTTTCCAGCGCCCGGTTGGCTCAACAGGGAACAGCTTCGGCCGATCGTGCAGGCCGTCTAGGTATTCACAGATCACTCTACTGTCGTACAGCACCTCGCCACCATCGAGCATCAGCACTGGGATTTTGCCCAACGGGTTGAGTGTATTTACGCGCTCATTGAGGGTGATTGGAAGCACTGCGGTTTCGATCAGTTGCAGGCGAGGCAGCAGCCCGGTTTCGCTGGCTAGCACACGGACTTTGCGGGAAAAGGGCGAGGTAGGTGCGTAGATCAGTTGCATGGTGTGCTCGATGGGTAGGGAGGCGGAGGGAGAGGTGGCAGCGAACCGACCTCGGCGGTGGCATTGAGCATAGACAAAAACCCGCATAGGGCCGCTTGGTTTACCTGGCTTGCGCAACGCTGACCGGTTCTGATGCGGATCGACACGATCCTCCCCCCGCAAAATTACTTGCTGCTCTGCGCGCGTGCGGTCTAGAGCTACCCTTTGAGGAGGAGGCATTCGATAACGGAGCAAGCGGCCGCCACTGATTGTCGATGCTAATGCGTGCTGTCCAGCCTGCGGGACAAACCATGCGTTGGAATGTGTGGCCAGGCAGGCATGTCCAGTCAGCTAGACATGCGAGGTTGGGCGGTTCACTGCAGCGGGCGCGGTCTGATGTGGTGGAGAGACGGTTTTGCTGTGCGTTCGGGGTTTCGCTGGAGTCTGGCACGGCTTTCGCTGAGTCAACTGTCTCGCTTGCTAGCTCCATGTCCATCGAGACGGGGTTGCCTAAACCGGGCGTGATCAGAACAACAAGGAAAACCGCATGACTGTCTTACCCGAACCGTTCAATCGGTCCAGCGCGAATCATCGTCCTTCACTTTTCGCCGCCTCAGTGACCGTCAACCGTCTTACCTGCCGCTATGCTGAAGAACAGCCAGGTGCGGTCCCTACCGCAGGCTTGGTAGCGCTTCGTAGCCACCGGAGGCCGTCATGATGCTGAAAGGCAAGACCGCGCTAATCACCGGCTCGACCAGCGGTATTGGCCTGGGTATCGCTTGCAAGCTGGCCGAGGCGGGAGCGAACGTGATGCTCAATGGCTTTGGCGATGTGGATGCCGCCATCGCGCAAGTCTCGGCATATGGCACACGCGTGCTGCACCATGCTGCAGATGTGTCCGATGCGGTTCAGATTACCGATCTGGTCAGCCGGACGGAGCGCGACCTCGGTTCGGTGGATGTACTGGTCAACAATGCAGGCATCCAGCATGTCGCGCCCATCGAGTCGTTTCCGGTCGAACGTTGGGACAGCATCATCGCCATCAACTTGTCTTCGGCGTTTCACACCATGCGCCTGGCTTTGCCGGGCATGCGGGAACGCAACTGGGGGCGGATCATCAATGTCGCTTCGGTTCATGGATTAGTGGCCTCGGCGCAAAAGGCGGCGTACGTGGCGGCCAAGCACGGCCTTGTCGGCCTGACCAAGACCGTCGCGTTGGAAACGGCCACCACAGGCGTTACCTGCAACGCGCTCTGTCCCGGCTGGGTGCTGACACCGCTGGTGCAACAGCAGATCGATAACAAAGCTCAGGCCCATGGTGACCCGAGCCGGGCGACCCGTGAGTTGCTGATGGAAAAACAACCATCGCTGGACTTTGTCACGCCGGAACAGCTGGGTGAGTTGGCCGTCTTCCTGTGCAGCGATGCGGCCCGCCAGGTCCGTGGTGTCGCCTGGAATGTCGACGGCGGTTGGCTGGCTCAATAAAGACAGCAGGGTGGGCTTCGGCCCACCAAGGCAATGATGATTGAAGGCATCGGTCCGGGTGTTTGCCGGACGATCAACAGCGGCCGGTGGGCTAAAGCCGACCCTGCGGGCTGTGGCGTCGGATCTGTCCTGTTAAGCATTCTGCTGACGGAGAGACTCGAACGCTCACACTTGATTTGTAAGCAACTATGCCTTCTTCGAAAGCTTTTGCGTGCTAGCGCTCGCTCAGCCCATGTAACTGCAGCTTCGAATACAAACTGGCGCGGGAAATGCCCAGCTCCGTTGCTGCGCGGCGGCGGTTGCCTTTGCAGGCGAGCAGGGCCGTCTGCAAGGCGCGGCGTTCGGCCTGGGCGATGCTTTCGGCGAGGGGTTGCAGTGGGGCGCCGGATTCTGGTGTCGGCTCAGCAAGCATCGGCTCGCTGGGCGTGACGACCGTTTGCGGCGCGGCGGCAGTTTTCGCGTCCAACAGCGGCAGGAAATGGCGCGCGTCCAGCGATGTTCCATCCGCACTCAGCTGCGCGCGTTCCAGCAGGTTGCCCAACTCGCGTACATTGCCGCGCCAGGGCTGCTTGCAGAGCAATGCAATGGCGCTTGGTGCAAGTTCCATCGGAGCTTGTCCGGAGCGGTTGGCGATGTCATCGAGCAGATGTTCGATCACGGCCGGTATGTCAGTAGCGCGCTCGCGCAATGGCGGCACCTGTAACGCCAGCACGTTGAGTCGATAGTAAAGATCATCACGAAACTCGCCAGCCGCGACCTTGGCTTCCAGATCGATATGCGTGGCAGCGATCACCCGTACGTTAAGCGGCTTGACCTGATTGGAGCCCAGCGGCTCGATTTCCTGCTCCTGCAGCACGCGCAACAACTTGGCCTGCAGGGCCAACGGCAAGTCGCCGATTTCATCGAGAAAAAGCGTGCCGCCATTGGCGACCTCAAACTTGCCGATGCGCGCTTTGCGATCAGCGCCGGTAAAAGCGCCGGGCGCAGTGCCAAACAGCTCGGCTTCAACCAGCGTCTCTGGAATCGCCGCGACGTTGACGGCAACGAAAGGCCCATTGGCGCGCGGTGACAGATTATGGATGCCCTGGGCCAGCAACTCCTTGCCGGTGCCGGTCTCGCCGCGAATCAGCACCGTGGCATCCAACTGCGCGGCGCGCCTTGCCTGGCGCTTCACTTCACTGGCGGCTGGGCTGGTGCCGATGAAGCCGGCGATGGTGTAACGGGCCCGGCGGGCCTTGGCCAGTTCGTTCTGGGTCGCTACCAGCTGCGTTTGCAGCGTGGTGAACTTGGCCATCAGCGGCTTGAGGTGCCGGGCCCGGTCAAACAGCACGAAACCCAGTGCGCCAACCAGGGTGCCGTCCTCGTCGCGAAGCGGAATGCGGGTGACGACGAAATGTTCGCCACCAAAGGCCATCAGGTCGAGCATGCTCGGCTGGCCGCTTTCCATCACCTCGCGCAAGCGGCTGGCGGGCAACACCTCTTCGATTTCCTTGCCCAGTACGCTGCGTGGATCGCTGATGCCGATCTTTTCGGCGTACTTGTCATTGATCCAGACGATGCGCGCCTGTCGATTGACCGCGATGGTGCCTTCGCACTGAGCGTTGAGATGGTCGAACAGCAGCGGCATGGCCACCGCCCGGAAGCGTTCGGGTGAGACGCCGATGGTCAGGCCGTTGTGGTCAAGGTCGTTGCGGGCGATTGCCATGGGTTCGAGCTGTCCGGTGAGGTTCGGCCGATTATGGAAGGCGCCGGCCGCCATGAGCAAGGTAGCCGGTACGCCGCAACAGGGCTGAAGGAAGTTACTGGGCATACACCTCGTTGGGCAGCCACGTGGCCAACGGGGCAAAGAGAAACACCAGGGCCAGGCCGAGCAACTGAATCAGGATGTAAGGCATGACGCCGAGATAAACGTCCCGCGTCGTGACTTCCGGAGGGCAGACGCCCTTGATGTAGAACAGCGCAAAGCCCACCGGCGGGGTAAGAAACGAGGTCTGCAGGCACAGCGCGAAGAGGATCGCGAACCACAGTGGATCGACGCCCATGGAAAACAGCACCGGTGCAACCAGCGGCAGGATGATCAGGGTGATCTCGACCCAGTCGAGGAAGAAGCCGAGCAGGAAGGTGATGAACAGTACGGTCAGCAATACTCCAGTCTGGCCGAACGGCAAGCCGGTGAGCGCCGCACGGATCACGTCATCGCCGCCTAGGCCGCGCAGCACCGCGGCGAACACCGTGGCGCCGATGAAGATTCCAAAGATGAATGCCGAGGTACGGCTGGTCTGGTAGAGCGCTTCTTTCAGCACCGCCATGTTCAGCTTGCGGCTGAAGGCCGCCATCAGCACAGCGCCAAACGCACCGACCGCCGAAGCTTCCGTCGTCGTAGCGATACCGAAGAAGATCGAGCCCAGTACGGCCAGGATCAGGACGAAGGGTGGCACCACCGCCCAGAACACATCGATCAGCGCCTTTGCATCAAGCTTCTGGCGGTTGGCCGGAGCAGGCGCAAAGTCTTTCTTCAGCCACGACACCACAACGATGTAGAGGATGTACATCAGTGCCAGCATCATTCCGGGTATCAGCGCACCCATGAACAGCTTGCCCACCGAGGCTTCGGACGTGCCGAGTCGGTCGGCCATCAAGACCAGCATGATACTGGGCGGGATCAGGATGCCCAGTGTGCCGACCGAACAGGCGGTGCCGACGGCTAGACTCTTGTTGTATTTGGCCTGCAGCATCGGCCCGATCGAGAGCATACCGAGCAGGGCCACCGAGGCGCCGACGATACCGGTGGAGGCGGCCAGCAGGATGCCGACCAGCACGACGGTGACGGCGTAACCACCGCGTAACGGACCGAGCACCCGAACAAGGCTGTGCATCAACCGTTCGGCAATGCCCGAGCGGTCAAGCATGAGGCCCATGAAGATAAACAGGGGCAGGGCGACCATCAGTTCGTTAGCGACGATGCCGTAGATACGTGCATCGAGCACGCCGATGGTGCCGTCCCAGGTAAACCAGAGATCGGCATCGAAGTGTTCGACCATGACATGGCCGAGCACGGCGAACAGCAGCCCGATGCCGGCCAGTGACCAGGCTACCGGGAAGCCAAGCAGCAGCAGCCCCATAAAGGTGGCGAACATGCTGATGACGAGAATTTCTTCCAGACCCATGATTACGGCTACTCCATCAGGGCTGCGAATGGCCGCGGTCGCGGTCATGCGTCGGGGCTACAGAGGCCC
The DNA here is from genome assembly GCF_000235745.1 of Stutzerimonas stutzeri SDM-LAC. Lineage (GTDB taxonomy): Bacteria > Pseudomonadota > Gammaproteobacteria > Pseudomonadales > Pseudomonadaceae > Stutzerimonas > Stutzerimonas stutzeri_H. Next base: position 45,097 of record NZ_AGSX01000030.1, read on the forward strand.
GCGGAAAGTTGAATAGCAGCGTGCTGCAGCGTGTGGCCCGTGACAGCAAGGCCAGCGCCACCAGCGTCAGCCCGATGGGCAATACGCTCTTGAAGATGTAACGGTGCGGCAGGCCGCTAGGCGCCTGCGAGCGCTCGTCATAGATGAAGGCCTGGTAGGCGAAGGGCACCAGTGCGTCGACCATCAGCAGCACGATTGGCAACGCCAGGAACACAATCGCCAGTAGCTCGATAATGGCCTGGCTGCGCAGCGTGAATTTCTCACGCAGCACATCGACGCGGACATGGTCGTCACGCACCACTGCATAGGCCAGCGCGAGCATCAAAGCGGCACCGAACAGGTGCCAGGACAACTCTTCCAGCGCAATCGAGCCGCGGGCAAGAACGAAGCGGCTGAACACGTTGGTCAACACCACCGCCAGCACCAAAAGCCAGATCCATGCGCTGGCTTCGCCTATGGCGACCAGCGCCTTGTCCAGCCGCCAGGACAGTTTGTTGTGAGGCAATGCATCCGATTGAGCGGCAGGCACTGCGTCATCAGGGGAAACGGGATGAGCAGACACGGTCACCTCGGAGATCCGAAACCAGGAGAAAGCACGGTGCGAACCGTGCGCTAGAGACCTGTCAGGTCGGCAAGATTCTTCACCTGCTGTGCTAAGACTTCGTTACTGCGCTTCGGCAGTTGCCGACCGACCGCAGAGACCTCAGCACGGCAGGATCCAAACCTAGATGACACGGGTACTAGGCTTTGCTGAGTGGATCACTCGTACTTGTAGTAATCGCGCGGCAAGTAGCCTTTGCCGTGCCAGATCGAGTGATGCTTCATGAAGTCGCGCTGACTGCTCAGGACGCGGTTGAACATTTCGTCCTTGGCGGCGATTTCATCCAGCACTTCGTTGGTCACACGTTCCAGTTCACGCAGCACTTCTTCAGGCAGCACCTGGGCTTTCACACCCTGCTTTTCGTACTCGCGCAAGGCGGTCGGCTGGGCCCACTCGCTCTCGGCGAAACCTTTGAGCGTGGCCGACTCGCAACCCATCTCGATCAGGGCACGGCTTTGCGGCTCCAACTTGTCCCAGACGCCCTTGTTGACCAGCAGGTGTGAGGTGGTCAGCGTCTGGTGCCAGCCCGGCATGATGTAGTTCTTGATGATCTGATCCAGGCCCAACATCTTGTCGATCGCCGGCTGTGAGAACTCGGTGGCGTCGATGGTCTTGCGCTCCAGCGCCTGATAGATCTCGCCGCCGGGGATCATGGTGACCGAGGCGCCGAGTTTTTCCAGCACCTTGCCGCCGATGCCGGCAAAGCGGATGCGCAGGCCATCGATGTCTTCGAGCTTCTCGATTGGTTTGGCAAACCAGCCGGCACCTTCCGGGCCGATGATGCTGCAGAGCATTGGGTGGATGTTGCGCTCGGCATAGATCTCTTCCAGTAGCTTCTTGCCGTCACCCTCGTAATACCAGGCCAGATAGGCGGGGGGCTCCATGTTGAACGGCGCGCCGGAATACAGGGGAAGCGAGGCGATGGTGCCCTGATCGTAGCCGATCCAGGTATAGCCAGCCGGGTACTTGCCGTTGCTGACCGCATCCATGATCTCGAAGGGTGGCACCAGTTCGCCGGGCTCGTAGTAGCGCAGCTGGATATCACCGCCGGAAATGGCCTTGAGCGACTCGGACAGATGCTTGATGGGTGTGGTCAGGCCGATCAAGTGGGAGGGGAAGGCCAGCGGCACTTGCCAGCGGATCTTCTCGGCGGCTATGGCGTCAGCGCTGATCAGGCTGGCACTGAGAAGAGTGGTAGCGCCGATGGCGCAGGCGAGACGGGACAGCTTTTTGCTTATCGACATTGCAGCTTTCCTTCTTTTTTTTGTTTTGGTAACCAGAGGTGCAGGCCGGCGTTCCGTAAGGCCGGAAAGCGGGACGAGGCAGCACTGCTTTATCGTCCCGCCAGGTGTTCTGGCGTCTTGCGAATATCACTTTGCAGGTTCTGTGCCTGACTGCTGGATCGGCCGATAACTCGCTCGCTAGAGGCTCCGCGGGGTTTGGCTCGGTCTGCGCGTGTCCAACTGGCTGGACACTCATGGGAGGCTGTCGAAAGGATGTCCAGTCTGTTGGACGAGTGTCTGTTTATCTGGACTGACAACCGATGAGCCAGCAGCAATCGCGACGCTATTGGCGCTGCAATGCGTTCTTCAAACCGGTGCCGGTTCGGTGGTTTGCCACAGAGGGCTGGTGGTGGATGCGTTGGCTGGTTAGCTCGCGTCCTTGTTCATCGTCGCCTTCAGCGCCGTGAAACAGCGTTCTTCGGCGGTGTCGAGTTCCAGCTGCATCTGCTGAATATCGAGCAACTGCTGTGCGAGCTGCTGGCGACGTTCGGCAATCATGCCAAGCATGATGTTCAGCTGTTTCTGATTGCCGGCCTTGGGATCGTACAGCTCGATCAGGGTTTTGCACTCGGCGAGCGAAAAGCCGATGCGCTTGCCGCGCAGGATGAGCTTCAGGGCAACACGATCTTTGGGCGTATAGATACGCTCCTGACCGCGCCGCTTCGGCGAGAGCATGCCTTGTTCTTCGTAGAAGCGTATCGCGCGGGTGGTGATATCGAGCTCGTTAGCCAGATCGGAAATGCTGTACGTCTGCTTTGCCATGAAAGGTATCCAGTCCTGCCTGTCCACCCGCGGCTCGCGACGAGCCGGGT
>NZ_AGSX01000029.1 GCF_000235745.1 Stutzerimonas stutzeri SDM-LAC
TTCGCGCGCTGGCCAGCCGCACCCAGCAGAGCACTCAGGAAATCCAGGGCATGATCGATCGCCTGCAGACCGGTACCAAGCAGGCCGTAGCCGCCATGGGCCGCTCCAGCGAAGCGGGTGATGCCAGCAGTTCCCAGGCCAACCAGGCAGGCGCTTCGCTGGATGCCATCGCGCAGCTGATAGCCACCATCAACGGCATGAACGCCCAGATCGCCAGCGCCGCCGAAGAGCAAACGGCAGTGGCTGAAGAGATCAACCGCAGCGTCCACCAGATCGCCACGGCGGTGGAAAATGTCGCCGCGGAAACCCAACAGGGCGCCGATACCGCGCGCAGCCTGGCTAATGTGGGTGAGCGTCTGGGCGGGCTGGTCCGTCAGTTCCGGATCTGATGCGCTGAAGCACACCCGCGCGAAGCGGGTTGGAAAAGAAAAGGCCGGGGTCCTGTGGATCCCGGCCTTTTTTTGCCTTGGATGGGTTGCTGATGGAGCGGGTGAAGTTGAAGCAGAGCCGCTCTTCAAAACGAACCATTACCGCTCACCAAGCGCCATGTCCACGTAGGGTGGATCACGCTTCATCGATCCACCGGGTGGCGATCCACTGGGTGACGATTCACCGGGTGGCGATCCACCGGGCTGCGACCCACCGGACGGTGTCACGGTGGATGTAAAAAACGACATCCACCCTATTGGGCTTCGCATCAGCCGAAGAAATACAGACAGCCCGAGATGACGATCCCCGAATACACCAGCATCAGCAGGCAATAGCCCATGATGTCGCGGGCGCCAAGGCCGACGATGCCGAGGATCGGCAATGCCCAGAACGGCTGGATCATGTTGGTCCAGGCATCGCCCCAGGCGATTGCCATGGCGGTGACCGCCGGTGCCACGCCGAGGGCCTGGCCAGCTGGCAGCATGATCGGGCCTTGCACAGCCCACTGACCGCCACCCGACGGCACGAACACGTTGACCAGGCCGGCGCTGAGGAAAGCCAGCACCGGGAAGGTGTCCGCCGACGACCAGGCGATGAAGGTGTCGGTGATCTGCTTGCCCAGCGACAGCCCATCGGCGTTGGCTCCGACCATCATGCCCATGATGCCGGCGTAGAAAGGGAACTGGATTACGATGCCGCTGATGCCGCCGATGCCGTCCTGCACCGCACGCATGTAGCGTTCCGGTGAGCCGTGCAGCGCCAGGCCGATAAACAGGAACAGACCGATGACGATGTTCAGCGTCAGCGCGAAGCCGTTCTCGGCGAAGTAATAACCGAAGTAGACGACGCCCAGCGCAACGATGATCAGGTTGAGGATGCGGCTGTCGTCCATGCGCTGCGCCAGGGTGTTGCGCGGCAGGGCCTCATGGGCGGGGTCGAGCAGTTTCGCAGGGTCCGCAACTTTCGGGTCTTTCGGATGCATGGCCCAGTTGAGGATCGGCAGACCGATTACCAGCAGCGCGATGATGGTCAGGTTCATGGTGGTGAACAGGGTGTCGCCGACGCCGATGGCCTCAGTCACCACGCCGCCAGTCATGCGCTCCACATCCGCGCCGCCGGTGGCCAACGACAATGGAATGGAGCCGGACAGGCCGCCGTGCCAGATCAGAAAGCCCGAGTAGGCCGCAGCGACCAGCAGCGGATAGTCGACGCCTTTTACTTCACGGGCCAGGGCGCGGGCGAACACCGCACCGATGACCAAGCCGAAACCCCAATTGATCCAGGAGCCGGCCAGCGCTACCAGTGTGACCAGCACGACTGCCCGTCCTGGCGTGCGCGCCGTGCGTGCCAGGCCGGCAAGCAGGCGATGGATCGCGGGTGCGCTGGCAAGCGCGTGGCCAGTCACCAGAATCAGTGCCATTTGCATGGCGAAGGTCAGCAGATTCCAGAACCCCGAACCCCAGTGCTTGGCCATGGCGGGCACGCCCTGGCCAGTCACCAACATGCTCGCGACGAGCACGATAAGGCTGAGAAGAATCGCAAAAACAAAGGGTGAGGGTAGGTATCGCTGTATGAGCTTGACGCTCAAGGCGGTAACGGAACTGAGCATATCGTTGATCCTGTGTTGTTCTTTTTTTATGGCGGCGCACGTGCGTGGCGTGCGCCGCGATCTTTCAGTGTTGTGACGTTGTGCTTTG
>NZ_AGSX01000028.1 GCF_000235745.1 Stutzerimonas stutzeri SDM-LAC
TGAACGACCTGTGCGGCATAGCGCTCGCGGGCCCGACACCAGAGCAGCCGCAACTCGTCGACACGCTCGGTCACCGCCGCATCCACGTCTTGCTGCGAGGCTTCGAGCGGCAACTGCAAGGGCGCGTCCCTGGCATCCAGCGCCAGGACGATCAGTTGCGGGGCGAAGCTGGCGAGCTCGGCGTCATCCATCAGCAAGGCCTGACGGTACATGCCATACGGCGCGACGTGCACCGAGAGCGCGAGCCGGCGTTGCAGGCCCGCGACGCGAATGGCCGGCACCAGATGATCCACGGTATGCGACGACAGCAGGGCGATGCGCAACGGCTGCAGCCCGCTGGCCGAGGTTTCGCCGTTTGCCAGCGTGCGCAAGCCTTCGCTGGCAAGCCGGTCCAGCCGGGTGGTGAGGGTGAAGTCGCGGCGGTACCCGGCGAGCTGCGCGGCCAGACCCAGGCGAACCATGGGGTCGGCTTCCCGCTTGGCCTCGCCGATGGCGCCGCCAAGATCCGGGTGCTGCGCTAACCAGAAAAGCTGATCCATTTAGCCTGTCACTCCTGTGTTGTAGAACGGTCAGAACTGGAAGTAGAGAAACTCGGTAGGCGCCACGGAAAAGGCCACGGCCAACGCAAAGAAGCCCAGCACGCCGATGGCCATGCCGATGACGGGCGTCGGGCTCCACATGGCAATCGGGAACCAGCGCAGCAGCCAGCTTTCACGCGGCTGGGCATCCAGCGCGGTACGAAAACCGGCCATCCACTGCTGCACGTTGGGCATGATCCAGACGAAGGCGAGCAGTATGGCGACGGTGAGGTAGTCGGATTTGTCGAAGTCGGTGCTGAACTCGCTAAGGCCAGCCATCCCGGTCAGCATGGCCATCGCCGCCGTCAGGCTGTTGGCACGGAAGAACACCATCGCCAGGACTACACAGAGAAAGGTCAGCAGCACGGCGCCGGCGTGGTGCCAGAGCTTGTCACTGTCCAGCGGTAGGCCATGACGCGCCTTGTAGGCCCGAAAGCCGTGAGCGACGACCAGGTAGAAGCCGTGAAGCAGTCCGAACACCACGAACTGCCAGCCGGCGCCGTGCCACACGCCAGAGATGAACATGGTCAGCACGGTGGGGTAAGCGATCAGCACGACAAAGGTCCCGATACTCATCTTGCCTCGCCGTGGCAACGGCTTGCCGGTGGCCATCCGCGAGCGGGTTATGCGCATGACGATGGGGTTGTAGATGTACGCGGTCAGGAAGCGCGTAAGGGTCATATGCCAGCGCGCCCAATAATCGATGACGTTGTGTGCCTTGAACGGACTGTTGAAATTCACCGGCAAGCGCAGGCCGAACAGCAGTCCCAGGCCGATGGCCATGTCGCTGTAGCCGGAAAAGTCGAAGTAGATCTGCAGCGTATAGCTGAGCGCGCCGTACCAAGCGTCATATAACGAGGGCACCGTACCATCCGCTGCAACTGCGAAGATCGGTGAAGCATTTTCTCCCAGCGGGTCGGCGAGGATCACCTTCTTGAACAGGCCGAGCACGAAGACCGTCAGCCCCAGCGAAATGTTGTCGAGCCGAGGGCGGAAGGTCGTGGCATCGTTGAACTGCTTGAGCATTTCCCCGTGATGGGTGATGGGCCCGGCAATCAGCTGGGGGAAGAAGCTGATGAACAGGCAGTAATTGACGAAATCATGCTCGGCGACCTCGCCGTCGTGCGCGTCGACCAGATAGGCAATCTGCTGGAACGTGAAGAACGAAATCGCCAGCGGCAGGATGATGTCGCCCACTGACCAGCCGAGGCTGAAAGCACTGTCGAGTGTGCTGAAGAGAAAGCCGGTGTATTTGTAATAACCCAGCAGGGCGATATTTGCGGCAACGCCCAATACCAACACCGCCTTCGATGGCCGCCGCATCAGCTGGCCACCGATCAGGTAGTTGACCACCATGCTGCCCACCAGCAGCGGCACGTAGGCCGGGTTCCACCAGCCATAGAACACCAGCGACGCCAAGGTCAGCCAGATCGCCGCGTAGCGTTGTTTGCCGGAACCTGCGAGAACAATGAAGCCCAGTAGAACCACCGGAAGAAACCCGGCGATGAACACCATTGAGTTGAAGAGCATCGTTCTTGTTTCCCTATCCCTGAACAATGAACAGCCGTTCTTCGGAACGGTGAATGCCGCGATATCCCATCGCCTACCGAACAACGGCCGCTGGTGCGCTCCAAAAAGTTACTCACACCGTTCTGAAGCGCTCAGTTGCGAACAATTTCAGCTACACACAGCCAATGCCCGTGTCTGTTAACTGCGACACAGAGTTGTAAGTAAAAGTTGCGCCGTTTATCTGGTTTGTCTGATCAGTCCGGACAGGCGGACAACGCAGTGAAATCAAGCGAAACGGTCGTTGTAGAGCGCCTGATAGGTCGTTGAAAAAACGCAAGGTAAGGGCGGTCAGGTTGCCGCACGCATCAGAGCCATCTCTTGTCAGCGCCCGACAGGAACGTTGTTTTTGCAGTCGATGTTGGCCGCCGTTCCCGCCAATTTGGAAGGACAAGCAGCACGTTGAGCAGCGTGCACACAAAACGCGGGCCTATGGCTAGTTGTGCGCACGAGATGTTTCGTCATCGAATCACGATAACAGCGTGGTCGAGTATCAAGTTGCCGCCCAGTCAGCCGATGACTCACCGGTACTAACCCACCCTGGATGCCACCATGCGACTCACGCTGAAAACCAAAGTCCTCCTTCTAGCGCTGGTGCCCGTCACCCTGTTTGCGCTGGTCCTTAGTGGGGCCGCTGCGAGAATTCTTCACGGGCTTGCCGACGATGAGCTGGAAAACACCCGTGAGCGCATGCTCGAAGAGAGCCGTGTGCGCCTGGAAGACTACATTCGCATCGGGGTCAGTAGCGTTGCACACCTCTATGAGCCGGCCGCACCGGGCGATATGGCCAGCCGTGCCGAGGCGATTGCGATTCTGTCGAAAATAAAGTTCGGTAAGGGCGGCTACTTCTTCGGCCACGACTCGGACGTCCGTCGCCTATTCAAGGGCGATGACCCGACTGACATCGGCGTAAGCCTCAAGGACAAGCGCGACCCGAATGGCGTGTATCTCAACCGTGAACTGGTTGATGTCGCGAAGAACGGAACCTACTTCGCACGCTACTCCTCTGCGCTGCCGGGTAACGCCAATGTGCTGGTGCCAAAGCTTGCATACAGCTTCTATTTGCCCAAGTGGGACATGGCCCTGGGCACCGCCTTGAATCTCGACAATATTGACCTCGCGGTTGAAGAGGTTGAGCAGGAGATCAACAGCCGGGTCAACTCGATCCTGTCCAGCATCCTCGTGATCGCCGGCGTGATGTTGGCAGCGCTGTGTATTGCCGGCGTGATGATCAGCAACTCCATCGTCAAACCGATTCAGGTGATTCGCGCGCAACTCGATGACATCGCCGCTGGTGACGGTGACCTGACCCACCGCCTGCCGGAAGATCGCAGTGACGAACTGGGCCAGTTGGCCGGCTCGTTCAATCGTTTCGTAGGAAAGATCCACGGCATGGTCAGCCAGGTGGCCGAGATGACCGGCCAACTGACCGGCATGGTCGCTGAAGTCGCGTCCCAGGCACAGCGCTCCGAGAAAGCCATGGAGACCCAGCGCCAGGAGACCGATCAGGTCGCCACGGCGATAAACGAAATGTCAGCTGCGGCGCAGGAAGTCGCCCACAGCGCGCAAGGCGCCGCTGAAGCGGCACAGCAGACCGACCAGGAAGGCCAGCAGGCGAAAGCCGTGGTCGACTCGAGCATTCGCCAGATTCATTCGCTGGTCGAAGAGATCCGCAGCAGCGGCACCTCGCTGGATGCTCTGCAACAGGACGTACACGCCATCGTCGGCGTGCTCGACGTGATCCGCTCGATTGCCGAGCAGACCAACCTGCTGGCGCTCAACGCCGCCATCGAGGCGGCACGTGCCGGTGAGGCCGGGCGCGGCTTTGCGGGGG
>NZ_AGSX01000027.1 GCF_000235745.1 Stutzerimonas stutzeri SDM-LAC
CGACCATGGATTGCCAATAACGGGCAGGCGAAGCCGGGGGCGCTTTCTTTGATTGTCCAGGTGGCGTAACTGTCCGACAGCCAGGTGTCGATCCAGGCCCAGAGAATCCATTCAGCCTTTTCCCCGTGGTATTTGCGTAGCCGCTCGAGCTGGCCGGGTTCGGCGAATGCCGCTTGGGTGTCACGAATGCCCTGCAAGGTTCGGTCTTCGACGAAGGCGAGGGCGGCGATGGTGATCAGCGCCTGGCAGTTGCTCGGGTGATGAGCGGCAAGGCTGGCGGCCATGATGCCGCCGACACTGTGGCCGAGTGCGATGAAGTGCTCGATGTCCAGCGCGTGCCACACTGGCGGAAAGAACTGCTCGGCTTCGTCGCGAATGAAGCTATTTGACCAGCCACCCGGATGCGCTGCGGAGCGCCCAAAGCCGAGCCGGTCGTAGGCAATGACGTCGTGCCCGGTAGCTGCTGCAAGGCGCTCGGGAAAGTCGCGCCACAGTTCGACACAACCGAGCGAGTCGTGCATCAGAACTATGGGTGTTTTGCGTGAATCAGTGCGCCAGCGACGCGTAAACACCTCGCCGTGCGTGGTGGGCAGAAAGCGGTCTTCGGTCGAAACGATCATGAGAATCCTCGCGCCCCGGTTCGGGTCTGCATCCGTTGGCGCGACAGCGGCGCCAAGTCTGGGTTGGCCGTCGTCCAAGCGGCCAAAAAAAGCGGCCACCTCGGGCCGCCAAATGCTTACATCACGCCGATAGCACTGACTGGCGGCAGCCAGACGCCACCAGTTTGTAAGGTGCCGACCGCTCTGGGTTCAGCTCGCCGCGGCGGCCGTGGGCTGCTGCGCTGTCTTTTCCCGGTCGCGTAGCAGGAATCGCTGGATTTTTCCGCTCGGGGTTTTCGGCAGTTCGCTGACGAATTCGATTTCGCGGGGGTAGGCGTGGGCGGACAGACGCTGACGTACGTGTTGTTGCAGCTCGTCTGCCAGCGCGGGGTTGGCCTGGTGGCTTGCATGCAGCACAACGAACGCCTTCACCAGTTCGGTACGCTCCGGATCAGGCTTGCCGATCACCGCCGCCTCGATCACTGCCGGGTGTTCGACCAGGGCGCTTTCCACATCGAAAGGGCCGACCCGGTAGCCGGACGTGGTGATGACGTCATCGGCGCGGCCGACAAAGCTGATGCTGCCGTCGTCATTGAGTTCGACGGTGTCACCGCTCAGGTAGTAGTGCGCAACGAAGGCTTTGGTGCGGGTCCCGGCATAGCCGTTGAACCAGAGCAGAGGCGACTGGTTGCGGTCCAGCGCGAGCATGCCCGGTTTGCCCGGCTCCAGCTCGCGTTGTTGATCGTCGATGACCACGACGCGATGCCCGGGCATCGCGTAGCCCGCCGTACCGATGCGCACGGTGTGGCTCAGCGCATGATGGTTGCACAGGACCATGCCGAGTTCGGTCTGTCCATAGTGGTCATGGATCGTGCAGCCAAGGCGGCTGCTGAACCAGCGGATCACCTCGGGCGTGAGCGGTTCGCCTGCGCTGCTCACCGCGCGCAGGCGACCCTTGATCTTGGCTTCGACCTCGTCCCTCGCTGCGAGCAGCAGGCGAAACGCGGTGGGTGAGCCGGCCATATTGGTGATCTTGTAGTCATTGACGATGCGACAGGTGCTGTCGACAGTGAATCCGCCTTCATAGAACAGGGTTGAGTGACCCATGGCGAGCGGCCCGGTGACCGCGTAATACAGGCCGTACGCCCAGCCCGGATCGGCAATGTTCCAGAAGTTATCCTCGGGCCGCAGATCGACCGCATCGCGCATATAGGTGACGAATGCCACGATGGCCTTGAGCGGCACGTGCAGCTGCTTTGCCGGCCCGGTGGTGCCGGAGGTGAACATGGCGAGGAAGGGTGCCTCACCACTGAGCAACACTGGCTCGAATTCGGCCGGCTGCTGGTTGACCTGGGACCAGAAGTCGGCGGCGCCATCACCTACGACCAGACGTTGCGGTGCGGCTTCGATGGCGTCCAGCTTCTCACTGTTGGCAGCGTCGGTGACGACCAGCTTCGCGCCGGATTCCTTGACCCGGTGCTCGACGGCTTTCGGGCCGAAGGCGGTAAACAGCGGCTGGTAGATGGCACCGGCACGCCAGGTGCCGAGGATGGTGATCAGCAATTCCGGCGTGCGTGGCAGCAGCCCGGCAACCGTATCGCCCGGCTTGATGCCATAACTGTCGAGCAGATTGGCGAAGCGCGCCGCGGCTTCCCGGAGCTGTGCGAAGGTCCAGGAAGCGCGTTGACCATCGCGGCCTTCCCAGATGAGGGCAACCTTGTCTGAATCCGCGTGGCGGTCACAGCACTCGACACAGGCATTCATGGCGGTAAGGTCACCGGCGAGGATGGCCGAGACCGTCTGCTGATAATCGAAGTCACTGACCGCAGTGGCATGGTCGCGCATGACTGGCTCCTGGGTTTTGTTGTTATTGGGTTGTCCGGATATTGGCGCTGAGACGTGGCCGCAACAATGGCAAAAGCCACCAAGCTGGATGAACGGTTTGGACAAATGCCGAACCAGATCGAGATCTTCAGGGCCTCAGTCGGTCATTTCCTCCACGGCTCGGGTGTGGTGCGACGTGCGGCAAGCACTTAATGGCTGGATCAGCCTCGAATCCATGAGCCATTACCGCTCAATCGGAGGTGATCCATGAGTATCGATCCGCTCGACAGACCCCATAACCAGCAGCCCGTTCCGGGGCAACAGCAGAACCCCAGTCACTCCACTGAGCCGGATTTTATAACCGACAATCCGGATGTTCAGCCTGGTTCGGGCAACAGGACCAGGCCGGCGGAGCGGCCGCGCAGGGCGCCGGAGACTGACCCGAATGAACCTGGACTCGGTAATCCGTTGCCCTGAGCCCCCGAGTCCATAATGCAACTCCGAGCCCAGCCTGGCGCCGGGCTCGGTGCATTTGGTGTGGCAACTGTGAAAGCCAGGTCGCCTGCTGGGATACCCGGTGCGCTTGAGTCAGCTGGTAGAGCAGTTTGGCGATGGCTTTGGCTCACGCGCCCGATGTGTTGTCGGCTCTGGAGCTACCGGGCTTTGAGAAGGTGTTGCTGTGAAAGGGGAGTGCTGCCGGCATCGGGTGCCGGCAACCTCATTTGGTGCGTTCAGCCGGCTCGGCGGTCGAGCGTGTGGTCGGCTGCAACATCGAGTAGCTGATGAGGCGCTGACAAGCGCGACTCAAGAGTCTGGACAAATGCTCGCGCCTCGGATTCGCTGCGAAACGTAACCTTGTTGCTGTCCATGCAAACTTCCCAGCTGCTGCCTTCGAATGACGTGAGCGGTCGGACTTGGATTTCCATGATTCCTCCAGGGTCTGGAAAAAGACAGACGAACGCTAGTCCTCGGTCGGCTATTCGTCAATTTGCATCATTGACGCAGCATCTCGCTTGCTAGGAACGTTCTGCCTGGCCCGCTAGCCGCCCATGCGGGCGCTGATGGTGCGCGCCGTTTGCAGCAATCGCTTGACCGCATCGCCGTCGGCCTCAGCCATGAAACCAGGTTCGGCGCCGACGACCGTGATCACGCCGGCCAGCTTGTTTCCACTGCTGAACAAAGGCGCCGACAGCGCGTTAACGCCCGCCATCAACAGGCCGTGAACAGCCTGTACATGGCTGCGTTGCAGTTCGTTCATCGTGGCGAGCAGTGCATCGGAGGATGGCGCTGACGGCAGCTTCAGCTCGTCTTCACGCAGCTGGGCGGTTTCGGCGTTTGGCATGAATGCATTGAAAACCAGCCCCGTCGAAGAGCCCAGCAGCGGCAATACCGATCCCACCTGGGTCACCAGCGTTACGGCGCGCACGGCCTGCTCGACATGAACCACCGTCGGGCCGCGATTGCCCCATACGGCGAGAAAGCAGGTTTCGTTGAGTTCGTCGCGCAGCTGCGCCAGATGCGGCGTCGCCAGTTTGACGACATCCAGTCGGCCCAAAGCGGCCAGCCCTACGAACAACGCGGCGCGGCCCAGTCCGTAGTGGTTGGTCAACGGGTCCTGTTCGGCGAAACCGCTGGCCATCAGTGCCTGCAAATAACGATGAACCTTGCTGGCCGGCATGCCGACATGCTCGGCCAGCCGCGATAAGGAGGTCGCCGGGGCCAATTCGGCCAGCGCCGTGAGGATGTCCGTGCCTACCTCGGCGGCCTGCACTTTCTGTCGACGTGGCGTCGTGTCCGCGTTGCTGTCTGCCATGGTTCCCACTGTTTGTTGTGCCGGCCCGCTGATTGAGGCGCTGTTTATAACTTGACGCCCTGATCAGTTCAAATTACTTTTTGCGTAAACGTATTACGCGAAATGAGAGACGGCTATGCAACCACAACAACAAATGGGCGAAACCTCTCGATACCTGTCCGGCTTCGGCAACCAATTCAGCAGCGAGGCCCTGCCAGGCGCACTGCCGGTCGGGCAGAACTCGCCGCAGAAAGTGCCCTACGGCCTGTATACCGAGTTGCTCTCCGGCACCGCTTTTACGGTGGCGCGCAGCGAAGCAAGGCGGACGTGGCTATACCGCATCCGGCCGTCGGCCAACCACGGCCAATATCAGCGCGTGGAACGGCAGCTTGGGAGCGAGCTGGGGCCGGTCACGCCTAATCGGCTGCGCTGGAACCCGCAACCCTTTCCCGATGCGGCGACTGACTTCCTCGATGGCCTGACGTGCGTGGTGGCCAACGCAGAGCCTGGCCAGCCCGCCGGAGCGAGCATCTACCGCTACGCAGCCAATCAGTCGATGGAGCGGGTGTTCTTCAACGCCGATGGCGAGCTTTTGATCGTGCCGCAACAGGGCGCGATGAAGCTGGTCACCGAGCTTGGCGTTCTGGACGTCGCACCGCTTGAGATTGCAGTGATCCCGCGTGGCATGCGCTTCCGGGTCGAGCTGCTGGACGCGACTGCGCGTGGCTACGTTTGCGAAAACCATGGCTGCGCGCTGCGCCTGCCGGACCTTGGCCCGATTGGCAGCAATGGCCTGGCCAACCCGCGCGACTTTCTTACTCCGGTGGCGCAGTTCGAAGAGCGCGACGAGCCGGTGCAGCTGGTGCAGAAGTTCCTCGGCGAACTCTGGTCGACCGAGCTGGATCACTCACCGCTGGACGTGGTCGCCTGGCACGGCAACAACGTGCCGTACAAATATGACCTGCGCCGCTTTAACACCATCGGCACAGTCAGCTACGACCATCCCGATCCGTCGATCTTCACCGTGCTGACCTCACCTAGTGCGATTCACGGGATGGCCAATATCGACTTTGTGATTTTCCCGCCGCGCTGGATGGTGGCGGAGAACACCTTCCGTCCGCCGTGGTTCCACCGCAACCTGATGAACGAATTCATGGGGCTGATCGACGGCGCCTACGATGCCAAGGCTGACGGCTTCTCGCCGGGTGGTGCCTCGTTGCACAACTGCATGAGCGCTCACGGCCCAGATCACGTGTCGACTGAACAGGCGATCAACGCCGAACTCAAACCGCACAAGATCGAGAACACCATGGCCTTTATGTTCGAGACCGGCCAGGTGCTTCGCCCTACACGCCAGGCGCTGGAAAGCCCGCTGTTGCAGACTGACTACGACAGCTGCTGGGCCAGCCTGGCCAAGACTTTCGACAAGAACGAGAAATGACAGGACGGCAAAGATCATGACCGTATATAACGAACAACGCAGCTGGGTCGAATCGGCCAATGGCCATTCGGATTTCCCGCTTGCCAACCTGCCGCTGGGTGTATTCAGCCGTGACGGCGATCAGCCACGCGGCGGCGTCGCCATCGGTGATTTCATCGTTGATCTGAAGGCGGCTTGCGAAGCCGGCCTGTTCGATGGCCAGGCGCTGGACGCGGCAACGGCGGCTAGCGCAAGCAGCCTCAACAGCTTCTTTGCACTTGGAGCGCCAGCGCGCAAAGCGTTGCGCGGTGCACTGCAGGATCTGCTCGGCGAGGGCAGTGCTCACCGTGAGCGTCTACAGGGCATGGGCGAATCATTGCTGCAACCGATGAACCGTTGCCAGATGCACTTGCCAGCCAAGGTGGGCGATTACACCGACTTCTACGTCGGCATCCACCACGCCAACAACGTCGGCAAGCTGTTCCGTCCGGACAACCCCTTACTGCCTAACTACAAGTACGTGCCCATCGGTTATCACGGTCGCGCGTCGACCATTGATGTGTCCGGCGTGACCGTCAAACGCCCCAACGGCCAGACCCTGCCACCGGGTGCCAGCGAGCCGAGCTTCGGGCCCAGCAAGCGGCTCGATCATGAGTTGGAACTGGGTATCTGGATCGGACAGGGCAATGCGCGTGGCGAGTCGATCCCGATTGGTAAAGCAAGCAGCCATGTCGCCGGCTTTTGCCTGCTGAACGACTGGTCTGCCCGTGATTTGCAGGCCTGGGAATACCAGCCGCTGGGCCCGTTCCTCTCGAAGAGCTTCGCCACCAGCGTCTCGCCATGGGTGGTGACGCCTGAAGCACTGGAGCCTTTCCGCTGCGCACAGCCGGCGCGCGCCGAAGGCGATCCGCAGCCGCTACCGTATCTGTTCGATGAGCAGGACCAGCAGCAGGGTGCGCTTGATATCGAACTTGAAGTGCTGCTGCTGACTGCGGCCATGCGCGACAAAGGTCAGCCTGCGCAGCGCATCGCCCTGAGCAGCACGAAGAACATGTACTGGACCGTGGCGCAGATGGTCGCGCACCACAGTGTCAACGGTTGCAGCCTGCAACCCGGCGATCTATTCGGCTCCGGCACCCTGTCTGGCAGCAGCGCTGACAGCCTCGGCAGCCTGCTGGAAATCACCCAGGGCGGGAAGCAGCCGTTGGAACTGCCCAGCGGTGAAACCCGAACCTTCCTGCAAGACGGTGACGAGATCATCCTCAAGGCGCGTTGCCGCCGGGATGGGCAGGCGCCTATCGGCTTTGGCGAGTGCCGAGGGCGGGTGATGCCGGCTTAGTGCTGAGTGCGCTAAGTGAAAGCCCGGGCATGTGCAGACAGCCCGGGCTTTTTCGTTTCGAAAACCTTCTATCAAGGCACGTTGGCGGTTTCAAACGACTCTGACGGTACAGGCGCGACTGCGGCGTTACGTATCTGCTCAGCCAGGGCGGCAGTGAAGTCCTGAACGACCGACCAGCGCATGTGAACCGCGTCGACAAACGAGCTCACCGGCGTGTTCCAGTCCTTGTCGGCGTTCCAGTAGGTGCCACCAGTCGCGTTGAGGGTCTCAATGATCTGCTTGTCGAAGTCCGCCAGGAACGTACCGTCCGGATCGAACTTTTCCTTCCATTGCGGATGCAGCGGCGTGGAGACGACCATCAGCCCACGGCCTTCCTGCACCAGGCGCGCGCTCATTTCATGCAGCGCCGCGAAACAGCTGGAATCCAGCGGTTCCGGGCGACCATACAACAACTCACGGGTATTGCTGGTGTCCAGCGGGCCGTCACCGAAGCGGTTGAACACGAGCGGGTCCCACTCGATTTCGCCGGCACGCTGAGCCTTGACCGTCAACGCGTTACGCGCCAACGATTTAGGCGAGAAATACCGCATGTAGTGCGCCCAGGGGGAGGCGTTTTCATAGACGTAGGCGTCGACGTGCTCACGGTTGAATACCGCAGTGGGGACGCGCCAGCAACCGGCGAAGTCTTGTGGGTCGGCAATCATCACCACGCTCTGAATGCTCGGCTGGCGGTCGAGCAGCCAGTGCCCCACGTAGGTCGACTGGTTGGCGAATAGCCCACAGAACGCGCCGTTCATCGGCCGCACTTCGGGCAATGCCTGGGTCAGCACATTGCCGTCTACGTGGCGCCAGGCCACGGATGAACCGATGATCAGCAGATTCGGCGACTGGATCGGGTTGTTGCGCATGAAGCTGAGTTTTTCATCGGCGCAGGAGATATTGGAGAACGCCGGCGGCGGCAGATTGCCGGTCCGATCCAGCGCGAACAGCGCCACGCAAAACATCGCCAGGGCACCGAAAAGTCCGGCAAACAACGACAGCAGATACCGCGAACGCACCCGGCCAGGCGCGCGGGCCGTGGTGCCTGCTTCCTGCTCGGTATTGCTCCCGTCCTTGGAGACATCTGCTGTCTGGATCATGATTTATTTTCCCTCCAGCTTGGCGCTGATGACCTGGGCGAAATGACCGACATTGCGCAGCGACTCCAGCTCCGCGGTCCGAAACTTGATGCCGAAGCGCTGCTCGGCTGCGACCGTGAGCATGACGTGGGTCTGGCTGTCCCAGCCCTCGATATCGTTGGCGGTCATCTCCGGCGAAAGCACAATGCTGTCGTCGTCGAACACGTCATGGAAAACCGGGGTGAGTTGTTTGAGGACTTCTGCTTCGGTCATGCCAATACCTCGATGAAATGGCGCGGTGCGCGGGAGGAGGTGAGTTCGTAACGCCAGAAAGTCGCGTCGCGGGTGCTGTCAGCGGGGGCGGAGTGCTGGACGAAGCCCAGCCGGGGGTAATGCTCTGCGACCATGCCGTTACGTTCGGTCGGGCGGTACTCACCGATCAGCGCGTGGTAACCCGCAGCGATGGCCGCGGTTGCCAGCACATCGAGCACGGCGTCTTCAACCTGGCGACCCAGCACGCGGCAGCTCATCAGCCAGCTGTCGATCAACAGTTCGTCGCTGGCGATGGCCGCATCCGGGCGCGCCAGGACAACGCTGATCAGCCCGTTGTCGCCGAACTTGTCGGTCAGGCGGATCGCCAGCGCGACAGCAGCCGGGTCGCTGGCGATGCGCGCGACCTCCGCCTCGCTGTAGCGGCGCGTGGTGAGGTTGAACTGGTTGGTCTTGTTGATCAGCTGCGTGCTGCGGGCCAGCTCGGCGGCACCGATCGGGGTGGCGGTGAGAACCATCTGCAGGCCGCGCAAATAGCCGTCCATGTCGGTCGCCTGGCTCATTGCTGCCTTACGCTCGGCATTCAAGGCGTAGTTGCGCCCACGGGTGGCATCGTCGGAGGTAAAGGAGACGGCTTCGAAGTAGCCGGCAGCGGCGACGCGAGCGGGGTAGTCGGCTACGTCGTCCGGCAGTTCCGGCACGGCGACTTCCGGCAGCTCGCGCCGCACGATGTCGCGTTCGGCGGGGTTATCGTCGACGAACACCAGGCTGTCGAGGCCAATGTCGAGCATCGAAGCGATGCGCCGCAGGTTGCCCGCCTTGTCTTCCCAGTTGGCTACAAAGGCGGCGATGTCACTGCGCTTGAGCGCCATTTCCGGGTGACCGAAGGCCGCTTCGGCCACGCTCAGGTCATTCTTGCTGCATACCGCGAGAATGACGCCGCGGCGCGCCAGCTGCGCGGCATAGCGCTGGAATGCAAGAAAAGCTTCGCCACTGGGCGAACCCTGGCCGAGATGGATGCCGTCGACGCCATCGTCGCCGACCACGCCGCCCCACAGCGTGTTGTCCAGATCCAGCACCAGACACTTGCGCGAAAGCCCGGCGCTGGCCGCGGCGATACGCGCCAGTTGGTCGCCATACAGCGGAGCCAGGTTCGGGCTGACCAATTGCTTGGCCTGGTGCCAACGCACCGGTTCGGCCAGACCGTCGCCGTAGCTGCCGCGAGCCGCTTCCCAGGCCAGATCCATCAGCAGCACGCCGTCTTCACGGGCCGCGGTACGAATGGCGGCGTTGAGGCGCTCGATCAGCGCATAGGGCGAGGCGGGGACCAGTGCCTCGAACGAGCCGAAAATCGGCGGGTCGGCCGGCACGAT
>NZ_AGSX01000026.1 GCF_000235745.1 Stutzerimonas stutzeri SDM-LAC
CCGGCACCTGGCCGCGGTGGCCTGCCGAGGTCGATCACCATCAGAACGCCCTCAACCAGCATCCGGCGCTGCTCGCATTCGACCCGATGGTGCGCGAGGCGGAGGCCAAGATTCGCCAGGCGGTCGCCGAAAAGACGCCAGACTGGAGCTGGGGAGTCGATTACCTGCGTCGTGGCCGGGAATACGGCGACATGGTCAATCTCAGTGTCAGCTTCGACCTGCCGATATTCACTGGCTCGCGACAGGACCCCAAGATCGCGGCAGAGCGGGCCCGGCTCGCACAGGTCGAAGCTCAACGCCAAGCGACGCTACGCATGCATGACCGGGAGCTGACCGCCGACCTAGCTGAATACCAGCGCTTGACGCGGGCAGTGGATCGCCTCGAAGAAAGCCTGCTGCCGCTTGCTGAACAGAAGGTTCAGCTGGCCATGGCCGACTATCGCGCCGGCAAAGGTGAATTGATCGCCGTGATCGATGCGCGTCGCCAGCTCGTCGAAACCCGCCTGCGCCGCATCGACACGTCCCGTGACCTCGCGCTGAGCAATGCCCGCCTGCATTTCGCCTTTGGAGATACCCAGCCATGAGCTTTCAGACAAAACAGCTGGCCCTCGTACTCGGCCTGTTGATCGGTGCGACCACCGCAGGCGCGTTGTCCGCCACGGCTTTCGCGCAAGCCGCTGCAGATGAGGGCAGGGCGGTGCTCTATTGGTACGACCCGATGGTCCCACAGCAGAAATTCGATAAACCGGGTAAATCTCCGTTCATGGACATGGAGCTGGTCCCGCGTTATGCCGATGAGGGAAGTGATGGGGCTTCGATCAGCATTGACCCGAGCGTGACGCAAAATCTCGGCATCCGTCTGGCAGCGGCTGTGCGCGAGTCAATCAGTCAGTCGTTTGGAGCCACCGGCGCCCTGACGTTTGACGAACGCGATGTGGCGATTGTGCAGGCGCGCGCGGGTGGCTTCGTCGAACGCGTTTACAACCGTGCGCCTGAGGACGTTATCGAGAAAGGCTCGCCGCTGGCCGACCTGCTTATCCCCGAGTGGGCAGCGGCGCAGGAGGAGTATCTCGCGCTCAGAGATGTCGGCGAGCCCCAGTTGCTGGCAGCGGCCCGGCAGCGTTTACGCCTCGCCGGTATGCCGGCAGACGTCATCGCCCAACTGCAACGAAGCGGCACAGCTCGTCCGGTCTGGACTGTAACCAGCCCGATCAGCGGCGTGTTGAGCAGCCTTGATGTTCGCGAGGGCATGACCGTATCTGCCGGTGCACCCCTTGCCCGTGTAAACGGGCTGAGCAAGGTTTGGCTAGAGGTCGCGGTCCCCGAGGCGCAGGTCAGTCATCTGGCGCCGGGCCAAACGGTGACAGCGCGCTTGCCAGCCTTTGCCGGCGAACAGCTGAACGGGACGATTCAGGCCGTACTGCCAGAGGCCAACCTGGACAGCCGCACCGTGCGGGTTCGGATCGAGTTACCCAACCCGCAACAGCGACTTCGTCCGGGGATGACGGCCCAAGTGACCTTGAATCGCGACGCCGAGCAGGCCCTGGTCATACCGACCGAGGCGGTCATTCGCACCGGCCGGCGCGCATTGGTCATGTTGGCGGAGGCTGAAGGCCGTTACCGTCCCGTCGAGGTGCGTATCGGCCGCGAGTTTGATGACAGGACCGAGGTGCTTGAAGGGCTCGAAGCCGGTCAGAAGGTTGTCGCGTCCGGCCAGTTCCTGCTTGATTCGGAGGCGAGTCTGCGTGGCGTGACGGCGCCGAGCCTGGAACAGCCTGCTGCTGTCGAACCGGCGTTGCATGAGTCCGAAGGCACCATTGTCGGCCTTAAAGACGGCATGGTTGGCTTGTCGCATGGGCCATTCAAGACATTGAACATGCCGGGGATGACCATGGCCTTCCCGGTCGCCGATCCCTCGTTGCTGTCAGGCTTGCAGTCAGGCGATCGTGTTCGCGTCGGCGTGCGTGAAAGTGATGAAGGCCTGGTCATCGAGCGCATCGTAAAAATCGGGGGCCAGCCATGATTGCAGCCGTAATCCGCTGGTCAGTGGCGAACCGGTTTCTGATTCTCCTGGCCACACTCTTTGCGGTGGTCTGGGGTGTTTGGTCGGTCAAGAACACGGCTGTTGACGCGTTGCCCGATCTTTCCGACGTACAGGTCATCATCCGCACCCCCTTTCCCGGGCAAGCCCCCCAGATCGTCGAAAACCAGGTTACCTACCCGCTGACGACAACGATGCTGTCCGTGCCGGGTGCGAAGACGGTTCGCGGCTACTCGTTCTTCGGTGACAGCTACGTGTACGTCCTGTTCGAGGACGGCACGGACCTCTATTGGGCGCGTTCACGGGTGTTGGAGTACCTGAGCCAGGTGCAAAGCCGGCTGCCTGCCGCAGCCAAGCCTGCCCTGGGGCCTGACGCAACGGGCGTTGGCTGGATCTACCAATATGTGCTGGTGGATCGCACGGGCACGCATGATCTCTCGCAGCTGCGTTCTCTGCAGGACTGGTTCCTGCGCTATGAACTCAAGACACTGCCCAACGTGGCGGAAGTCGCCTCCATTGGCGGGATGGTCAAGCAGTACCAGGTGGTACTCGACCCGGTCCGCATGGCCAGTCGAGGCGTGACACAGCAGCAGATCGCCCAGGCCATTGATGAGGCGAACCGCGAAACCGGCGGGAGTGTTCTGGAGCTGGCGGAAACCGAGTTCATGGTCCGTGCCACCGGGTACCTGCAGACGCTACGAGACTTCCGCGCCATTCCGCTGCGTCTCGATCGCGGCGTGCCCGTGACCCTGGGTGAGGTTGCGCACGTCCAGCTTGGCCCCGAGATGCGCCGCGGGATTGCCGAGCTTGACGGAGAGGGCGAGGTGGCGGGCGGGGTGATCATCCTGCGTAGCGGCAAGAACGCCCGGCAGACCATCACCGCTGTCCAGACCAAGCTCGACGAGCTAAAGGCGAGCTTGCCGAAGGGCGTTGAAATCGTCACGACCTACGATCGCAGCAAACTGATCGACAGTGCCGTTGAAAACCTCACTCACAAACTCATCGAGGAGTTCATCGTCGTTGCGCTGGTTTGCGCAGTTTTCCTCTGGCATTTGCGCTCGTCGCTGGTGGCAATCGTCTCCTTGCCAATCGGCATCCTGATCGCCTTCGTGATCATGCAGCGGCAGGGCATCAACGCCAACATCATGTCCCTGGGCGGCATCGCTATCGCCGTTGGGGCGATGGTCGATGCGGCAATCGTGATGATCGAGAATGCGCACAAGCACATCGAGGCCTGGCACAAGCGGCACCCCTCGTCGGATTTGAAAGGTCAGGAGCATTGGAAGGTCATCACAGACGCGGCCGTTGAGGTTGGGCCGGCATTGTTCTTCAGTCTGCTGATCATCACCCTGTCATTCATTCCCGTGTTCACGCTGGAGGCGCAGGAAGGCCGGCTGTTCGGTCCGCTTGCATTCACCAAAACCTATGCAATGGCGGCGGCCGCTGGGTTGTCTGTCACGCTGGTTCCGGTACTGATGGGGTACTGGATACGCGGCAGAATCCCGGATGAACACCGTAACCCACTCAACCGCGGGTTGATCTGGGCCTATAAGCCGGCTTTGGATGCGGTGCTGCGTTGGCCTAAGGCGACATTGCTGATCGCTGTGCTGATCTTTCTGACCGGTCTGTGGCCGGCCACGCAACTGGGCGGTGAGTTTCTGCCGCCGTTGGACGAAGGTGACCTGCTCTATATGCCCACTGCGCTTCCAGGTCTCTCTGCGCAGAAGGCTTCTGAGTTGTTGCAGCAGACCGACCGGCTCATCAAGACGGTTCCCGAGGTCGCTCGCGTATTTGGCAAGGCTGGGCGAGCCGACACCGCAACCGATCCCGCGCCGCTGGAAATGTTCGAGACGACCATCCAGTTCAAACCGAAGGATCAGTGGCGCGCTGGAATGACATCGGAAAAACTGGTGGAGGAACTGGACCGCACGGTGCAGGTGCCTGGTTTGGCGAATCTGTGGATCCCGCCGATCCGCAACCGCATCGACATGCTGGCGACGGGTATCAAGAGCCCGATTGGCGTGAAGGTCTATGGCGCCGAACTGGCGCAGATCGACAAGGTCACCCTGGCCGTCGAGAAAATCGCGAAAACCGTGCCCGGGGTCAGCTCGGCGCTGGCCGAGCGACTGACCGGAGGGCGGTATATCGATGTGGATATCGACCGTGTCGCGGCAGCACGCTACGGCTTGAACATCGCGGACGTGCAATCAATCGTGGCCGGCGCCATCGGCGGTCAAACCATCGGCGAGACGGTGGAAGGGCTTGCGAGATACCCCATCAACCTCCGTTACGGTCGCGAGTGGCGCGATTCGCTGACAGATCTGCGCGACCTGCCTATCTACACCCCGCAGGGCAGCCAGATCACCTTGGGAACGGTGGCCAAGGTCCAGGTGAACGACGGCCCACCGATGCTAAAAAGCGAGAACGCGCGGCTGTCGGGCTGGGTTTACGTCGATGTGCGTGGCCGCGACATGGCTGCTGTCGTGCGTGATCTGAGACAGAAGGTCAGCGAAGGCGTCCAGCTTGAGTCAGGCATGAGCATCAGCTATTCCGGTCAGTTCGAGTTCATGGAACGTGCAAACGCCAAGCTGAAACTGGTGGTGCCGGCCACCTTGCTGATCATCTTCGTTCTGCTCTACCTCACGTTTGCCCGCTTCAGTGAGGCGCTGTTGATCATGGCTACGCTGCCGTTCGCCCTGACCGGTGGGGTCTGGTTCCTGTATCTGCTGGGCTACAACCTCTCCGTCGCGACCGGTATCGGCTTCATCGCGCTTGCCGGGGTTTCCGCTGAGTTCGGCGTCATCATGCTGCTGTATCTGACCAATGCCTGGCGCGACCGTCTCAATGCCGGCGCGCGAGGTGAAGGCGCCTTGCTCGACGCGATTCGCGAAGGCGCGGTACAGCGCGTGCGCCCGAAGGCAATGACGGTTGCCGTCATCATCGCCGGTCTGTTGCCCATCCTGTTGGGTGGCGGAACCGGTAGCGAAATCATGAGCCGTATCGCCGCGCCCATGGTCGGCGGAATGATTACCGCACCTTTGCTTTCCCTGTTCGTCCTGCCGGCAGCCTACTTGCTCATGCGCCGCCGCCAGTCTCATGCCACCGCGCACCCATCATCTAACCTCGCTGGAGAACATCCATGAACATCAAGCACATCACCGTTGCGGCATTCCTGCTGATACCAACGGCCTATGCCGCCGAGCAGCAACCCATGGGCGGCATGCCGATGGATCACAACGGCATGAACATGCAGGCAAGCCCGAAGGCGGCTAGCAATACCGCCACGGCCACCGGTACGGTCAAGAACGTGAATCTGGACAAGGGCATGGTCGTCATTGCCCACGGCCCGGTTGAAGCGCTTGGCTGGCCGTCCATGACGATGAGTTTCAGAGCAACGCCTGATCAACTGCAAACGCTGAAAAAAGGCGAACACCTGGAGTTCGACTTTTTCTCGGAGGGAATGGACGCCACCATCACCCGAATCGAGAAACGGTAAGGGTGTGTGGCAACCGTAACGCTCAGCCCAGCACACCTTGCTGCTGAGCGTTAGCCCCTTGGTGCCGGGCGGAACGGCGCTGCCAGTGCCGATCCGTTTCATGTGATGCCTGCGGGGCAGGCACGACGTCAGGGGCTAAACATTGGCGTCTGGACGGTGGCGGATGGTTACGTCGGGTCGGCTGCTGGCGCAGCGTCGTGGTCGTCAGCGCTGGGCTCGCGATCCCTTTCGTAGCTTGATGTGTGCGGAAACAGCGGCAACCAGGCCTCGCGACGAATCGTCCAGGACTCATAGGTCGGCGTGAGCTGGTTCGGCGCATCCAGAGACCCGAGATGCACCTCGATCTCGTCTGCCGTGCGTGCAAAGACGGACGAGCCGCAGCGGGGGCAGAAAAAACGCCCCGCATAGCTCTGCGCGTCGCCGCTGATCGTCACCGCATCCTGTGCAAATACTGCCGCGGCGTAGAAGAGGGCGCCGTGGTGCTTGCGGCAGTCGAGGCAATGACAAAGGCCAACCCGGCGCGGGAGCCCCGACGCCACAACGCGCAGGTTGCCGCAAAGGCAGCCGCCGGTGAATCGCTCCATGCTGCGTTTCCTCCAGCAAGTGGGAAATTGGAGCTGATGTTAGTCGACTGCGGGCGGCTTCATGCTGAGCGGCGTTATCGCTCCTGACAAGCCTCAGCCTTCGCTGGCGTACAGCGCCTGTTGGTCGAGCGTTTCTCGTCCCCGCCGATCGGCCGACGTTTGGAGAAACTGACTAATTGTCTCGATCACCGTGTCAGGCTGCTCACGATGGGGAACGTGCTGACACCCGTCCAGCGGCAGCTTTTGAACGCTGCCGCTC
>NZ_AGSX01000025.1 GCF_000235745.1 Stutzerimonas stutzeri SDM-LAC
ACCCTGCTGGCTTGATGGGACTTCCCGTTACACGGGCTGAGGCTGTTCCTCAGCAGTGTTGCCATCAATCGCCACGTTAAGGCTGTTCCAAAGGCTGCAAGCCAGGCGCACTACGGCACCGCCGAAGCCGATCGCCTCTACTTGAGCGTCCTGCTCGTTGTCAAAAACCGCCAACACGCTGCCGTATGAGTAAACGACTCCCCAACGGTCCGGGTTCTCGCTATCTGCCTTGATGAAATCCATGTACGTCTCCCATGTCACGGTCTGTGACAAAAATACGTCGCATAGATAGCATGGCGTCAGAACGCCGGCAATCGCCATTAGGCGGGGCCTCGATCCGTCCGCCGAACGGCTGTTCTGCAGCGCTATTACATAGCTTTACGGAACCCGGCCAAGCGGTTCTCGAACCGCACTGCACACTGCGGAGATTGATGACGACATGTTCGGGTACCTCAACTTTTACGACGTGCTGCGGCGCTCGCCCGGATGCGTTTCGTGGCCCATCGGTGTGGTATCCGGGAAGGCCGTTGCCGGCTCGGCGAAGTCGGGGCTGTGCACTTCCGAATCCAATGGCATGTGGCTGTAGCGCTGCTTGTCGGCGCGGGCCTGATGTGGCGCCGCCTCGGTTGCGGTCAGGATGCGCTTGGCCTCGCAGCGTCCGCTGATGCCACGCGCCAAGGCCATGCCGCCCATCGCGAGCTGCAACAGGCCTCCGAGGCCGCCGCGTCGCAGGCCTCGACCCAGCATTACCAGTCCGCCGGCCACCGAGGCGCCGCGTTCCCAGCCGTGCACGTTTTGAGGGCTATTCTTGTCAAAAAGTCGATTCATGGTCGTTCCTTATGCTCAGCCGTGGAGCGTGTGCTCGTTGGAAGCGAAAAACGGGTCACAGTGGGGCTTTCCTGGACGAAGGGCTACACCTGTCTGTGTTCACTGACGATCCAGTTTTGCCTCGTTTCGCTGGTATAGCTTGGGCAGCGCCGCCGCGGTATTCGTTCGGGACGAAAGATGAGCGGCGTACGACAAGGCTTGACAGTTCGGCATGGGTCCCGCAGATTTCGCTAAACGTAATTCGATTACGCAAAAAAAATAATAGAGCGCTGCGCAGATGCGGCGTGCCTTGTATGCAGCCATGGCAACGAATATGGATTCATCAGTTTTCTTCCGGTTCACCGCGTCCGCTCGTCCCCGTACCGTCCAGGTATCCGACCGCTCGGTGAGCCTGGTCACTCCGGTTGGTTTGTTACGGGGTGGCGATGCTCGTCTGCCAACCCAGCCAAAGCACACCGCGCAGGGCAGGTTAGTAGTCAGACCTGACGCCTGGCAGAACCGTTGAAATGAAGACCTTGGGCTTTCGATTAACGCTGGGCGACCACCTCGGTCGCAGCGTCCGTGGGATTTCCTGTGCGCCGCCGAGCTGACCTTCGCAGAACGTCAACCTCTTAAAACGTACCATTATTCCAAGGAGCCAATCATGGCCGACCTGTTTGAAAACCCAATGGGCCTCATGGGCTTCGAATTCATTGAATTTGCCTCGCCCACCCCGAACGTCATCGAGCCGGTGCTGGAAAGCATGGGCTTTAGCCACGTCGCAAACCACCGATCCAAGGACGTGGCGTTGTACCGCCAGGGCGAGATCAACGCCATCGTCAATCGCGAGCCTAAAGGGCTTTCCGCTTATTTCGCCGCGGAGCACGGGCCGTCCGTGTGCGGCATGGCGTTTCGTGTAAAGGACGCGCAGAAGGCCTATACCCGCGCTCTGGAACTGGGCGCTCAGGCCATCGAACTGCCGACTGGGCCGATGGAGCTGCGTCTGCCTGCGATCAAGGGCATCGGCGGCGCGCCGCTGTATCTGATCGACCGTTTCGGTGAAGGCAGCTCGATCTACGACATCGATTTCGTATTTCTCGAAGGGGTCGACAGGCATCCGGTTGGCGCCGGCCTGAAACTCATCGATCACCTGACCCACAACGTCTACCGCGGCCGTATGGCCTATTGGGCGGACTTCTACGAGAAGTTGTTCAACTTCCGTGAGATTCGCTACTTCGACATCAAGGGCGAATACACCGGCCTGACGTCCAAGGCCATGACTGCACCGGACGGCATGATCCGCATCCCGCTCAACGAGGAGTCGTCGAAGGGCGCCGGGCAGATCGAGGAATACCTCATGCAGTTCAACGGCGAGGGCATCCAGCACGTTGCCTTTCTGACCGACAACCTGATCGAGACCTGGGACAAACTGAAGGCCAGCGGCACGGTGTTCATGACCGCACCGCCGGAAACCTATTATCAGATGCTCGAAGAGCGACTGCCCAACCACGGCGAGCCGGTGGAAGAGCTCAAGTCTCGCGGCATCCTGCTAGACGGTGCCGAGGAGAATGGCGAGCAGCGCCTGCTGTTGCAGATCTTCTCCGGTACGGTGCTGGGTCCGGTGTTCTTCGAGTTCATCCAGCGCAAGGGTGACAGCGGCTTCGGCGAAGGTAACTTCAAGGCGCTGTTCGAATCCATCGAGCGCGACCAGATCCAGCGCGGTGTGCTGAGTACCACCGAGTAACTGCCGAAACGGCAATCGGCTCCGGTTGCCGTTTCATTCATCGATCGATCTGGTTGCTTCTAGACCGTTCAACGACACCGGAGTGGGCACCTGCCGGGTTGGTGTCGCTTCGGTCAGGTTGAGTGCTCTTCGCTACCGAAACGATTGATTGCTTGCGCCTAGTCGCTTACGCTTCCGCGCATGGCCGTCAACCTCCGCTGCTTCCTTATCTTGCTACTTGTACTTGCGCTTCCGGTCAACGGGATGGCGCAACTGCTCATGCCGGCAGGATCCTCGGTGCATCACGCGATGGCCGATATGGAACATATGGACGACATGGACGGCGCCGAGGGCGATTGCCACAGCGAGCGCAATCAAGCCAAGACGACCCTCTGCAAGCCCGGACAAGAATGCAAAACCGTCAGCCTTCTCCAGATCGTGGCGGTGAAGGCGCAGGTGATTCCGGCAGCCAAACCGGTGCTTTCACCCTATAACGACCTCCTTCCCTCCCGCGTTTTGGATGCCGTCTGGCACCCACCCCGCGCCTGATTCCGATCGAACTCTAGAAACCCGTCCGAATGTGAACATTCGGGCCGGCTATCGCGTGTCCTTTGACGCGCATGGAAGATCAGGAATCCTTTTAAATGAATCCTCTTATCCGCTGGGCGCCCCACCATGTGGCCGCCTTGTCCCTCGGCGTGTTCTTGTTCCCCGGACTTGTGTCAGCGTTGACCTTGGAAGAGGCCCTGAGCCTGGCCGAGCATCAGGCGCCTTCGCTAGCTGCGCAAGTTGTCAATCTCCAAGCTGCTCGTAGCGCTGCGATTCCAGCAGGCGAGCTGCCCGACCCCAAACTCAAGCTTGGTCTGCAAAGCGTTCCCATCGAGGGCGACGCACGCTGGCAGCTTGATGAAGAAGCCATGACCATGCAGATGGTTGGGGTCATGCAGGACGTACCAAATCGCGCGAAACGACAGGCCCGGGTCGAAGCCGCGCAGGCGAGCGTTGCGCTCGCAGACGTTCAGCAAACGATGGAGCGTCTCAGCGTTCGCCAAGCAACCGCAGAGGCATGGATCGCCAGCTTTGCGGTGGAGCAGAAGCTGAGTCTGTTCAAGCAGCTCTACAAGGAAAACACGCTGTTTTCTCAAGCGGTTCAGGCAGGTATAGCAGGCGGTCGCGGCCAAACCGCAGACGGTGTGCTGCCGAAACAGGAAGCCGCCTTGCTTGCAGAGCAGGAAGATGAATTGCTGAGCAATCAGGCCGTCGCACGGGCCGATCTGCGCCGCTGGATTGGCGGGGGGGGCAG
>NZ_AGSX01000024.1 GCF_000235745.1 Stutzerimonas stutzeri SDM-LAC
ATGGTCTACGCTGACCCCCGGGATGCACCGCCGAATCGCTCGGCAGGCGTTGCATAGGCAATAGCAGGTTGCGTGCCAGGGATGTGCGAGGTGCGGATGCGATGGGCCTATGCCGCGTCATTGCTGGAACAAGAGGCGATTTGAGCGCTTCCTAAGCGTCCGGCTGGTCTGTAGGGAGGGCTCCAGCCCACCAATATGATGAACTAGAAGGGTGCAGGGTTCGTCCCGGTTCCCTTTTTTGGGGCGATACCCCGAGTTTTGGACAAAGCCGAACCTTGCGCTTCGGGTCAGCCAGTAAACGACTCACAGTTCCGGCACGGTTGTCTTTGCCGCTCCTCAGTTTTTGACGATTCGGGAGATCCGTTGCACAGTGTCGTTGAACAACCGCTCTTGCTGGGCATGATGCGCCTGATGCGATACCCCTAACTGGCGCAGCCGCAGGCACTGCTGAGCTTTCTCGAACGTTGCGTCGAGCGTGACCTGAGTGGATTGCAGAGAGCAGTGACGGCAGGGTGACGGTTTTTCAGCTATAGCCATATTCCTGACACAGTGATTTTCTAAGGTGATTCTCCGGTGCCAGAGTGCCGCGCATGTCGCACGGCGCCGGCTCCAACCGGATGGAGACACTGACCCATGCGTATCCCGAAGCCATTGGTCGTAGCGCTTGCCGCTGCGATTTCTGCCCCCGCCATGGCCGCCAGCAATACCCTGGTGGGTTGGGCGATGATGCCTGCCGACACCTTCTCCGATGGTCCGACTTCAGGGCAGATGGCCGGCGCGAACCCTTACGGCACTTTCGCGCCACCTTATGAAAACCGGCAGCCGGTGCAGGGCTTCTCCGCCGTGCTGCCGGGTGCCGATGAAAACAGTTTCATCTTCATGACCGATAACGGCTTTGGTGGGCAAACGAACTCAGCCGACGCCCTGTTGCGGCTCTACAGCGTGCGGCCCGATTTCCGTACGGCCAACGGTGGCAGCGGCGAGGTCAGCGCGAGCGATTACCTCAGCGGTGCGCCCTTGGCGCGTTTTACTCATCCGTCGCGCCTGACGCTCAACGACATTAACCAGAAACTCGAACTGCCCATCCAGGCCGACTACCGCTTTTATTACAACGACGGGTCGAAGCCGCGCGTCGACAGTGCGATCGGCTTTGGTCGTCTGCTGACCGGCGCGGACCTGGACGTCGAATCGGTGCGGCGGGACAAGAACTGCGCCATGTGGTTTGGTGACGAGTTCGGCCCGTATCTGATCAAGACCGATGCCTCCGGCACCGTTACGCGCAGCGCCATCTCGCTGCCGGGCGTCTACGCGCCACAGCACAAGGATGTGGTGGCAGGGCGCGCGACCGCCAACCTGGGCGGCTCGGGCGGTTTCGAAGGCATGGCGATCAATCCGCGCGGCGACCGGCTGTATGGGCTGCTGGAAAAAACCGTCAACGGTGACCCGGCCGGTACGCTGCGTATCAACGAGTTCGACATCGATCAGGAGCGTTACACCGGCAGCGTGTTTTTCTATCGCCTTCAAGCGCCCGAACACGCCATTGGTGACATGACAGCCATCGACGAGACTCGTTTTCTGGTAATCGAGCGCAACGGCGCAACAGCCACTAGCGGCACGCCATTCAAGAAGATCTACCTGATCGACACCCGCGGCGTCGCCAGTGGCGGAGCGGTACGCAAGACCGAAGTGGTCGACCTCATGCAATTGGCCGACCCCGACGATCTGAATGGGGACGGCCAGCGCTCGTTCACCTTTCCCTACGTGACCATCGAAAGTGTGCTGCCGCTGGATTCGCGCACCCTGCTGGTGGCCAACGACAATAACTTTCCGTATGGCGGTGGGCGTGGCCTCAATGCCGATGCCACCGAGCTGCTGAAGATCCGCCTGGCCAATCCGATACCTGGCGTACGTCCCCCGCATCTGCAACACGCCAAGGACGCGCGGCGTTGTGAGGTGTCTGCGGTATCTGATCAGGACTGAGGACGAGCGATTCACCTGCTCGCAAAGGCTTCGTCAGCAAGCTGGCTCCTACAAAGCACACGGCACCGCCCGGCTTTTGTAGGAGCGAGCTTGCTCGCGAGCAATGCAAATTCAGGGTTCGCCAACCTGCACCACCAGCTTTCCAAAATTCTTGCCTTTGAGCAGTCCGATAAACGCCTCGGGGGCATTTTCGAGGCCCTGCACGATCTGCTCGCGGTACTTGATCTTGCCTTCGGCATACCAAACGCCCATGTCGCGGGCGAACTCGTCGTAGCGATGGCCATAATCGTCGAAGATGATGAAGCCCTGCATCCGCATACGCTTCTTCAAAATGGTGTTGAGCAAGAGAGGCAAGCGGTCCGGACCCTCCGGCAACTCGGTGCTGTTGTACTGCGCGATGACTCCACAGACCGGCACCCGCGCACCGGTATTGAGCAAGGGCAGCACGGCGTCGAACACTTTGCCGCCAACGTTCTCGTAGTAGATGTCTATACCGTCCGGGCAATGTTGCGCCAGCTGCTGGGGAAAATCGGCGGCCCGGTGATCGATACAGGCATCGAAGCCCAGCGTCTCGACGGCATGCCGGCACTTTTCAGCGCCGCCGGCGATACCGACCACGCGGCAGCCTTTCAACTTGCCGATCTGCCCGACCGTTGCTCCAACGGGGCCTGTAGCGGCTGCAACTACAAGCGTTTCACCTGCTTTGGGCTGTCCGATGTCGAGTAGGCCCATGTATGCAGTGAAACCTGGCATACCGAGCACACCGAGGGCATGGGACGGGTGCTTCATATCGGGGTCGAGCTTGATCAACCCCTGTCCATCGGATAGCGCATAGTCCTGCCAACCATTGCCGCTCAGCACCCAGTCGCCTTCCTTGTATTCCGGATGACGTGACTCGGCAACCCGGCAAACCGTGCCCCCAATCATCACGTCGCCTACCTCCAAGGGTGCCGCATAGGACGGGCCGGTGCTCATACGGCCGCGCATGTAGGGATCAAGCGAGAGATACACGGTGCGCAACAGTAGCTGGCCATTGTCGGGGCTTGGCAGCGGGCCGGTTTCGAGGCGGAAGTTGGCCTGGGTCGGCGCGCCATGCGGACGCGAAGCGAGGCGAATGCTGCGGTTGTGTTGCGATTGCTGAGTCATCGAGTGCACCTGGTGATTGATCAGTTGACCAAAGTCGGAGCCCGTCGAGCAGCGAATTGTTCCTTTCCGCACGAAGTGAAGTGGCAACGGGGCCCCTGAAACACGACCGCCCCCATAGAGGGGGCGGCCACTGCATCGCGATTAGAGGCGGGCAACGTTATACGTCGAGCCAACCTTCATCGCCTGCGTCGTCACGGAAGCGGTTGTACTCTTCCTCGTTCCAGTCGCCGCTCTTGTCGCGGTCATAACTGTTGTAGACGCCTTGGCCATACTCATCGTCCGAGATCGAGCCATTCTTGTCGCTGTCCCAGCGAGTAAACATGCCTTGGTTGTCGAAGCCTGTGTCCCACTCGTTATAGTCCACGGCGCCTGACTTATCGGCGTCCCAGGTGTCGTAGTCCATGTCCGCCGCGTAAGTCATGGCTGAGCCGCCCGCGAGGGCCGATGCCAGGGCGATACCACCAAGTGCTTTTTGCCATTTCGTGTTCATGCTGCTTCTCCTCTGTCGTTTCTGGGTAGTCATCACCAGAGGATGGCGCTGACATAGTTTTCGTAACCTGTCGGCCGCGAGAGTTCTAAAAAAGTTCGCACCAGTGATGTGCGGCCATTCAGGCGAGACGGCTTACTGACCGATCAGATTGATGGTGCTGTTGATGGACATGTTTTCGACCGACTGGGCCTGTGCCAATAGCTGCGACACCATTGAAAGCACCGCGCCAGACTGCCCGCCGCCCGGCCCCTTGGGGATCCAGTACTGGTCGCCGGCAAACTCGGTACGGACGACGGCATCCATCGTCATGCCTTGCTCCACACGGATAATGGGTTGCGGCCCTGCGCTGGTTCGCACGGTCAGTAACTGGCCCTCGGCTTCTTGCTCACGCACGCACTCGCCTAGAAAATCGAACACCTCGGAAAGAGAGCGGGTATGCAATTCGACCTTGCCGATGCCTTCGGCTTCGAAGAACACGCGACCGCCGCCTACGCTGCCGAAGAAGTCCGAGTCGCCGAGTTGAAACTCCTTGCGGCTCTCCAGTTTGCAGCGTGCAAGTTTGAACAGCTCCTCGCGGGGCTGAAAAAAGCAGAACCGTGCACTTTCGACCGATTCGGTGAGCTGATATCGGTTGTTGCCGCGGGTCGTGATGGCGAGGTTTTCCTTGCGAGCGGCGATCAGCTGATCAATGGACGGTGCCTGATCGAGCTCAAGTTCCGGCCCATAGCGGCTGACCAGAAAGGCGCTCTCCATGGCGATGCCCTGATCGACAAGGCGATTCACCATTTGCTGGAAGCGCTCGAAATCGGCCGGGTTCGATGGGTTATTGGCGTATCGCTCCGTTCCATTGGGGCCTTGAATCTGCACACTTTCCAGAAACAGCGAAAGGATCAGTTCGGGCGGGTAGTCCTGACGCAGCATGAACGCTAACGAGGTGGTGCTGATGGGCGCGATGTACCCGCGATAGAACTCTTGATTGTCCTGAGTCGATACATCGAATCCAGGCCCTTGTTCGACGGACATATGCGGGTTGAAGCTGAAATCCGATGGCGCTTGTCCTCCAAATGGAAGCGTCAGATTGGCACCGGCACGAAAGCGGCTCCGGCCTCGGATGGTCGTTACGGTGGTGAAGTGAGCCGGCAGCGAGGCGCTACGCCGAACGATATTGAGCAGCAACGCTTCATCCTGAAGACGGCTGTAATCCTGATTGATCGTTGCCATTGCGGAATCGAGGCGTTCGGTTCCGGTGCAGCCTGCTAACAGGCCGAGAAAAACACTAGCCACTAGTCGTCCAGCCAGCGTCGAGCGGCTCATTCAGTTGCGTTCCCTAATGTTGGTTAGCCTGTAACAAAAAGATCGGGCGAATGCTGGTGAGTGCAAACACCCTTTATTACCCGAGCCGCATGGTCAAGCGGTTCTCCGCTTGGCCTTCCGGCTACTGCTCCGGCTCGTTGACGAGCTTCACTGCTATTCAATCTCGCCTGGCGTCGCGGAGCGGTGCGCTGGATCATCGGTCACCGTTTCCTGCTCGGTGCGATGCATGTTGCGGTTGGGAACGCTGTCGTTTTCCGGCAAACCTTTAACGACCCGGCCATCCTCGGTGACGATCTGACCTTGCTCATTGCGGTGGGTTTCAAGCTTCTCCATGGGCGTGGGAACACCCATAGGACTTGGGCGCGAGCCGGTATCTTCTTGCGGCGTGCCGGCTGGCCACTGGGCCAACGCCGGTTGAGCGGCGGCGGCCAGCAGCGTGGCCATAGCCAGCGACTTCACGATGGATCTGTTCATGATGTTCTCCTCGTTAATAGGCCGACGAGCTGACGTTATCGCTGGTTGGCGCGGCTAACGTGTGCCGATGACGTGCCGATTCAGCGGTTCGGAACGCCTTCGGGCTTGCAGACGAGCAAGGCGATCGGGCCTCCAGCGGAATATTTGCCCGGCACGCGCATCACGACCTCTTCGTTTGGGTTCACCGAGGCAGCTGGCGCGGCGGTCATCACGGTTTCCTCAGGTAGGGCGTGGAATTGGCATGAGGCTATTTCATTGCTGTGATTGTTAACTTTGATCGCGAGAACGCCTTTCAGGTCGACGCTATCCGACGAAGCCGAGGGCACGCCCAGTTCTTCCACCTTGATGTCCATGCCGTTCAGCCGTGTAACAACCAGAGGCTCTTGCCCCATGGCCGTGATCGCGAATACCAGGCCGGTCAATGCCAATAAGGGTCTTTTCATTCTGCTCTCCGTTCTAGGCTCTCTCTATATATGTGAACAGGGCAGGGGGTTTGAGTTCGCAACGCATGTCGTAACCGAGCAGGTTCATCGGGCGCTGGAGCGCCGTGAGCGCGAATGCCGATCAGCGTCGTGGATGCATCATTTCTACGGCCATTCGATGCTCCAGGCATGCTGCACTCCGCGTCATACGTCAAGAATGGCGCCCCTTTCGGGCTCACTCATATTTCGTTGCAATTTACTGAACCCCGCGCATCGAACCGGGTCAGAGCAGAGCGTCATGGCTAAAGCCCATCACGTCTCCGAAGCCCACCCCTGCCGCTTCATATGATCTGGCCGGTGGCTCGCTGTCGGATTTGAACTTTCCGCCTTGTTGAATCGAAACCGAGCGCATCAATGGATCAGATATACGCAGTGGTACTGTCGTACAAACGCAAGGAATTGTTACAGCGCTGCCTGGATGCGATCGACGAACAGACCCGCCCGTGTGCAGCAATCATCGTCGTTGACAATGCCAGCAACGACGGCACCGAAGAGATGCTGCTGCAATCGGAACTGCCCAATCTCAAGGTCTATGTGCTGTCGCATAACACCGGCGCATCGGGTGGTTTCAGTGCTGGCTTTCGGCTTGCTTACCAACAGGGCGCGGACTTCGTCTGGATGATGGACGATGATGTGATTCCCGAACCGGATGCGCTTGAGCAGTTGCTGCTGGCCAATGAGCGCCTGGCCGAGCGCAAACAGCCGAGTTCGTATCTGCTCTCGATGGCTCGCACCGAGCATGGTCTGCTCACCAACGTGCCTAGAGTCGATGAGCGCACCAATTCGATCGACTATGAAAACTGGCCCGCATTGCTGGACATTGGCGTAATCCCGGTGCGCCCGGCGACCTATGTTTCGATTCTGGTTCCTCGCCGTTCGCTGGCGCAGCATGGCCTGCCGTTGGCGCCGATGTTCATGTGGGGGGATGACACCGAATTCACCATGCGCATCAGTCAGAGCGTACCGGGCTACCTGGTGGCTGCGAGCAGGGTGGTGCACCTGCGACGCGTCAGCGGCGCGATCGACATTCTGCGTGAGCCCGATCCGGCGCGAGTCGCGCTGCACCGCCATCTGGTTCGTAATGAGTTGTTCGTTGCCCGAAAGTATTTTCGCAAGCGACGTGTGTTGGGCCTGTTCGGTTCTCGGCTGAGCCTGGTCGCTGCGATGCTGGCCAGAGGTCAGGTCGCTAAAGCGCGCATCATTCTTACTGGCCTGTTGGAAAGCTTCAGCTTTTCGCCAGTTCCCGAATCGGCCGATGCCCCGGTCGAGGCGCTGGGCGTGACTGTACGTGAGCTGATCCCAAAGGGAGCAGGCGAGACCGCTGATCTGCGGTCGGAGGTCGTCTCGACAACCGTTATCCGCTCCGATGCGCCTGCCAGTCCGCCGCCACGTGCCGTTGCAAACAATATGCGGATTTTGGTGTGTGGCGCCGAAGGGCAGGTTGGTTACTGCCTGATCAACCAGGCGGCGAGCTTCGGGCTGGATGCAACCGGTTTGTCTCGCCGCGCCCTGGATATCACTCGCATAGACCAGATATACGCGGCGGTCGAGCGCTATAAGCCCGCGCTGATCATTAACGTTGCGGCCTACACCAACCTGGATCACGCCGAAGCGGAAGTGGCACAGGCTGAAGCGGTCAACCGCGACGGCGCCGCTAACCTGGCCGCGGCCGCTCGCCATTTCGATATCCCTTTATTTCACCTGTCCAGTGAATACGTGTTCTCCGGCGACGGCACCGAGCCGTACCGTGAAACCGATCAGCCGATGCCGAACAGCGTATACGGTTCCACTCGCCGCGCGGGCGAGGTGGCCATCAGCCAGACGCTGGACCGGTTTCTCATTCTGCGGACCAGCTGGATATACGGCGAGCGCGGTAATAATTTCGTCAAGACGATGCTCAACCTCTGCGGGAAGACAGGGGAAGTCTCGGTCGTCAGCGATCAGGTCGGCTGCCCGACTCGGGCACGCAGCGTAGCGCGTGTGTTGGTTGAGCTGGCGCTGCGCTACTGCCGTAACGGTGATCTGCAGTGGGGTCTTTACCATTACAGCGGTTCATCACCTTGCAGCTGGGCAGAGTTCGCTACCGCAATTTTCCATGAAGCCGAACTGGCCGGGCTCATCGAACAAGCCCCACGCGTGGTCCCGGTAACCAGTGACCGGCTGCCTCGTGCCGCTATGCGACCGGCCTGGTCGGTACTCGATTGCTCACTTATCGAAGCCACGTTCGGTATTCACCCGAAGCATTGGCGGGAGGAGCTGCGCAATGTCATTCGTCGTATGGGTGATCTACCAGCCGAGCCATGCGGGCCAGCGCCGAGCAGAATTCCCTTCAAGGCCTACCCATTCAGCATTGGCGAGCCGGCGCGGTTATCGACCAATCAGGCGGCAAACCAGAACTGATTAGACCGGATGGGCGAGTCGCAAACTTTATCTAAATGTTACGGTCGGAAGGCCAGAGCTATTAAAAGGGATTTCGCAATGAAGGATGCAACGATCAAAAGGGTAGGTGTGTCGGGTACAGGGATGATCTCGCACTGCTTCGTTCGCCTGATCATGCAGCACTACAAGGACATGACAATCAGCCGTGTTCTGACCCGTAGGCGAATCGATACGCTCGGCGGCTTTCCGCTCAGGGACGCGCTGACCAACTCGATCGATGATCTGCTCGAGCATTCGGACATCATCGTCGAATGCACCGGTGACGTGTTCTTCGGTACGGAAGTGATCGAGCGCGCTTTCGAAGCTGGCCTACCGGTGGTGACCATAAATGCTGAATTGCAAGTAACCACGGGGTCCCACCTGGCAGGCAAAGGCTTGCTGACTGAAGCCGAAGGCGATCAGCCCGGGTCTCTGGCGGCACTGCACGAAGAAGCGCTACAGATGGGTTTCAAGCCTCTCGTGTACGGCAACATGAAAGGCTATCTGAACCATAACCCCAGCCTTGAAGACATGACTTATTGGTCCAAACGTCAGGGCATTAGCCTTGAGCAGACCACGTCCTTCACCGATGGCACCAAGGTGCAGATCGAGCAGGTCGTAGTCGGCAACGGCCTTGGCGCGACCATCACCCGGCGCGGCCTGGAAGGGCTGGCCTCAACCGATCTCAACGTCAGTGGCCAGGTTCTAGGACTGATCGCGGACGGCGTCGGCCAGCCAATTGTCGACTATGTTCTGCCCAGCGGTTATCCAGCAGGTGGCGTGTTCCTGGTGTGTCGGCACGATGAAATGCAGGCGCAGGCAATTGAGTACTTCAAGCTCGGCCCCGGTCCTTATTATGTGCTGACACGGCCGTTCCACCTCTGCTCGCTGGAAGTCGGCAAAACAGTTCGTCGGGTATTGGCTGGCGGCGGTGTGCTGCTGAACAATTCTGTGTCGCCCACCTTGGGCGTTGCAGCGATAGCCAAACGTGAGATGAAGGCTGGGGAGATCATCGTTCGTGGCATAGGTGGCTTCGACGTTCGCGGCGAAGCGGTGAAGCTCGCCGGGGAGCTCGACCACGTGCCCATTGGCCTGTTGCGCAACACGGTTCTCAAGCGACCTGTCGAGCCGGGGCAGCTGATCACCTTCGACGACATCGAGGTTCAGCCAAGTCGGGTGTTGGACATCCTCACCCAGCAACAGCAAACAGTGCGGCAGCAGATCGCAATAAGCGCTCAGCCAACTACGCTGCGCCAGGCTCTGTAATGAGAGCCGGCGATGAGGCGGAGGTCTGGGCGGACGGATACAGTTTCGTGGAATTTCAGCGGACTGGGACCGGCCTCGTCCCGTATCACCACGAATCTGATTCTGCAGGAGTGACGCTGCCGATCGCAGCGTCCGGCCTCTTGGCAGAAGAA
>NZ_AGSX01000023.1 GCF_000235745.1 Stutzerimonas stutzeri SDM-LAC
AGCGACCACCGGAGGCAAGCCCCGGCGGTTTCGTGATGAATTCGCAGCCGGGCCTGTACGAGTCGGTGTTGGTGCTGGACTACAAAAGCCTCTATCCCTCGATCATCCGCACCTTTCTCATTGATCCTGTGGGGCTGGTCGAAGGCATGCGCCAACCGGAAGACAGCAACTCGGTGCCCGGCTTTCGCGGCGCGCGCTTCTCGCGTACACGGCATTGCCTGCCGGCGATTGTCGAACGAGTCTGGGAGGGGCGGGAGTCGGCCAAGCGCGAGGGCAACAAACCGCTGTCGCAGGCGCTGAAAATCATCATGAATGCTTTCTATGGCGTGCTCGGCTCAAGCAGCTGTCGGTTTTTCGATCCGCGGCTGGCCTCGTCGATCACCTTGCGCGGTCACGAGATCATGCGCCGCACCCGCGAGTTGATCGAAGCCGAGGGCTACAGCGTGATCTACGGCGATACCGACTCCACTTTCGTCTGGCTCAAGCGCGCCCATGGCGACGAAGATGCGGCGTGTATCGGCAAACAGTTGGTGCAACAGATCAATCAGTGGTGGCGCGAGCACCTTCAGCAAACGTTCGGTCTACACAGTGCGCTGGAACTGCAGTTCGAGACCCACTTCAAGCGCTTCCTGATGCCAACCATTCGCGGCGCAGAAGAGGGCAGCAAGAAGCGCTATGCCGGGCTGGTCACCCGCACGGACGGCAGTGACGGCTTGGTGTTCAAAGGGCTAGAAACGGTGCGGACCGACTGGTCGCCGCTGGCCCAGCAGTTCCAGCAGGAGTTGTACCGGCGCATCTTCAGCCGCGAGCCCTATCAGGACTACGTGCGCACCTACGTTCAGCGAACCCTGGCCGGAGAGCTGGACGAGCTACTGGTCTTTCGCAAGCGACTGCGTCGGCGCCTGGATGACTACGAGCGCAACGTCCCACCGCACGTGCGGGCTGCCCGGATCGCTGATGAATTCAATCTGCAAAATGGTCGTCAGCGGCAGTACCAGAATGGCGGCTGGATCAGCTACCTGATCACTGTGGCCGGGCCGGAGCCGCTTGAAGTGCGGCGTGCGCCCATCGACTACGACCATTACGTGAGTCGTCAGCTGCAGCCTGTTGCCGATGCCATCCTGCCGTTCGTGAATGACAGCTTCAGCGCTCTGATCGACGAGCAGCTCGGCTTGTTCTAGCGCTGCCCCTCAGCCGAACTGAGTATTGCCCGGACTCATCGCAACCCCTGCGAAATGAGCGTGGCGACTACGAACCGGGCGGAAACGGTCATCCTTGAGCCTGATCAAGTTCAGCGAGCGGTGGTCTGGTTAGCCTGAATGCCCTTTCAAGCAAAATCCGAGGCCTCCTGCGATGGCCAAAAAATTTCCGCTCAACCCGCCGCACCCCGAGCGCATCTGCTGGGGTTGTGATCGCTACTGCCCGGCCGAGTCGCTGGCCTGCGGTAATGGTGCGGGCAGAACTCAGCATCCGTCCGAGATGATGGGCGACGACTGGTACGAGTTCGGCGATTGGGGCGACCTGATCGCAACTGACAAGAGTAAAAAAAACAGCAACTAGCGCTACCGGTGCCGCTGCATGTGCTCGGTCAGCAGCCGGCGCTAGCTGCCTGATCGAGTATCTGCCGCACCTTGCCGAGCAGCTCGCCGATCTGGAATGGCTTGATCACCATGTCCATTCCGGTGTCGAGAAAGCGATCTCGGCGCACCGCGTTTTCGGCGTAACCCGTCATGAACAACACGGGCAGAGCAGGGCGATGCGTTCGCGCTGCGTCAGCAAGCTCTCGCCCGGAAAGTTGAGGAAGGCCCACGTCGGTCAAAAGCAGATCGACGCTGGAGTCGTCCTGCAGCACCGACAGCGCCGTGGTGACGTCGCCGGCTTCGCTGCATCGGTAGCCAGCCTCGCTCAGCATCTCGGCGACGAGCATGCGCACCGCCGGCATGTCCTCGACGATCAATACATGCTCGCCGTTACCCTGTGGCATATCGTTGACCGAGGTGGTTGTCGTTTTGCTTGCAATGGCTGCGGGTAGCACCAGCGAGACTTCGGTACCTTCGCCGACAACGCTGCTTAGCCTGGCTTCGCCACCGGACTGCCGGGCAAACCCGTAGATCGATGACAATCCCAGGCCTGTGCCCTGGCCAAGCGGCTTAGTGGTGAAGAAGGGGTCGAAGACTTTGCCAAGCACGTCCGCTGCGATACCGGTGCCATCGTCCTGCACCGTTAGCACTACGTAGTTCCCATCTGTAAGGTCGGCATCGCCATCGGAGCGCAACGCCGCGGTGCGGATGGTGATATTGCCGCCACGGGGCAGGGCGTCGCGTGCATTGATAACCAGGTTGAGAATGGCGCTTTCAAGCTGATTGGCATCGACCTGCGCCACGGCGCCTTGATCGGACAGTTCCAGATTCAAGGAAATATGCTCGCCGATGGTTCGCTCCAACAGCTCCTCGAGCGAGCGGATCTGCTCGTTGAGGTCGGCCGGACGCGCATCCAGTGGCTGCTGGCGGGCGAAGGCCAACAGACGGTTCGTCATTGACGCGGCACTGCGTGCCGAATTCAGCGCGGTATCGGCAAAACGCAGAACCGCATCGGTGCGGCCTTCATGCAGGCGTTTTTTGAGCAGTTCAATACCGGTGATGATGCCGGTCAGCAGATTGTTGAAATCGTGCGCGATGCCACCGGTCAGCTTGCCCAGCGCATCCATCTTCTGCGCCTGCATCAACTGTCCTTCGGTGCGGACACGCTCGGCGACTTCGCGGGCAAGCTCGTTGTTGGCATTGTCGAGCTGCTGGCGCTGCGAGCGTTCGCGTTGACGCTGCTCGGTGATGTCTTCGATAACGACCAGGCCCAGCTCGGTTGCGCGGTACGGTGAGACCTGCCATTTGGTTTCACGGCGCTCGCCGGCCACCTGCATGATCAGCATGTCGTGCCATCGCGTGCCGTCGGCCAGGCTCTGCCGCAGTGCCTGCAGTTTGGCTTCCTGGCCATCGGCGACGCACGCGCTCAGCACATGGGATTCCGGCTGATCGCCCAGCAGCAGCGACAGCGCACGGTTGCTTTCGTGAATTTGCAGCTGCGGGTCGATCACTGCAATCGGCGCCGCAACCTGAGAGAAGATCTCACGGAAGCGAGCTTCGCTTTCGCGCAGCGCATGCTCGGTGTCGCGCACACGCAACAGCGTACGCAGGGTCGCCAGAAGCACGTCCGGATCGACAGGGTGGATGAGGTAGGCGTCGGCCCCTGCATCCAGGCCGGTAATGATGTCGCCGGTCTGGATTGAGGCTGCGGAAACGTGGATCACCGGCAGCAGCCGCGTGCGGTCATCGGTTCGCAGCTGCCGCACGATGTCGAAGCCGCTCATGTCAGGCAGGTTTACGTCGAGGATCAGCGCATCGATCGTGCCGGTGGCGATCAGGTCAAGTCCTTCAGTGCCCGTTCCGGCTTCCAACACGGCGTAGCCGTGGCGCTCCAACACCCGGCGTATTGCGTAGCGCGTGGCTGCGTTGTCGTCGACGACTAGCAGCTGGCTCTTATGCTCCATCGGTGCGCTCCGTGGAAATCGCGACAGGAATGACGACGTAGAACGTCGACCCCAGTCCCGGCTTGCTCTCGACGCCAACGCGGCCACCGAGCAGTTCGGCAAAGCGTTTGCACAGCGACAATCCCAGGCCGGTACCACGCAGACGCTTCTGCAGCGGTGTATCGATCTGTACGAAATCTTCGAACAGATTGCCGTGCATGTCTTCCGGAATGCCGATGCCTGTGTCCGTCACGGCGAAGCGCACCTCGCCGTCGCCCTCGGCACAGGCGGAAATCCGTACCTCACCATTCTGGGTGAACTTGAGCGCATTGGAAATGAAGTTGCGCAGAATCTGCGCGAGTTTCTTGTCGTCCGTGTAGAGCCGCGGCATGTCGTACGGCTCTTCGAAAATCAGGGCCACCGCGTTGGCATCGACAATCGGCCGAAACATCCCTCGCAAGGCTGCGAACAGATCCAGCATGTCGAACCAGGCTGGCGATATGGTGATGCGGCCTGCTTCGATCTTCGCCAGATCGAGCAGGTCGTCGACCATGTCGCTGAGTTCGGCTGCAGCACCGTTGATGAACGAGACCTGCTTGTGCTGTTCTGGGCTGAGCGGCCCGTCCAGCTCATCACTGAGCAGGCGGGTAATGCTGCGGAT
Source organism: Stutzerimonas stutzeri SDM-LAC (assembly GCF_000235745.1). Taxonomy (GTDB): domain Bacteria; phylum Pseudomonadota; class Gammaproteobacteria; order Pseudomonadales; family Pseudomonadaceae; genus Stutzerimonas; species Stutzerimonas stutzeri_H. The sequence continues at coordinate 4,185 of NZ_AGSX01000023.1, forward strand.
GGAGCCCAGAGGCGTACGGAACTCATGACTCATGTAGGACAGGAAGCGGCTTTTCAGATCCGACGCCTGTCGTAGCTGCTCGGCCTGGGTGTCGAGTTCGGCATACAGCGCGAGGACGCCCTGGTTGGTTTCCTCGAGCTCGCCGCGCAGCAGATCGTTTTCGCTGCGTAGCTGTTGGATGAGGTCGTTCGTGTTCGAGTCAGTCAACGATTGCCTCCAGCGCAATCACCATAACGGTCACGTCATCGCGGCCACGACAGAAGTCGCGATGCAGCAGCGCTGCAATAATGGCCGGGTGACGATGGGCCAGACCGGGGTAGTCGCGCAGATCCCAGCGCGACTGCAAGCCATCGCTGTACATGATCAAGAGCTGATCCGAGTCGACTGGGTAATCGAATGCAACGGCCTTGCGAAATTGAGAGCCCACGATGCCAGGGTGAGATGCCATGCCGCGGCTCTTTTCGGCAGTCAGCAGGCTGGCCCCGATATTGCCGATACCGGCGAAACGCACCTTGCCAGCCTCATACAGCGCGATAGCTGCTGCCCCACCACGTGAGCCGATCATCGCTTGATGCATGTCGAGCATATTGATCGTTGGGTCGGCAAACGGGTCCTCGGCAAACGCGGCAGCGCCGGCCAGACCGGCTTGCTCAGCGTCTTCGCCATGGCCGATGCCGTCGATGACCAGCGCACTGAGCCGTGAACCATCGACAGCCAGATGCCAGACATCGCCGCAGGCCGGATCGTTTTTCAGAGAATGCTGGCTAACGCCGAACCGAAGTGACAGGGCCGAAACATGGCGAGGGTACAGCTGCGCCAGCACCACCGACCCTTTGCTGTCGGAATGGATGTCGAACAGCTGGGCCTGTCGCCGCAATGCACCGAGGCCGGTGCCCTGAGTGCCGCCGGTGGAAAAACCGTCGGCCAGGCACACATTGGGATTGAAACCGGGGCCACGGTCGATGGCGATCAGCTCGATTCCCCGTCCGCTCTGAGCTGGTATCGCGCGCACGTGCAGAGACCCGTGATGCGCATGCTTGAGTAGGTTGGTGGCCAGCTCCGTGGCAACCAGTGCGACGCGTCCGGCATCGGTTTCATCGAATGCAAGCTCGACGGCCAGCGACTGCGCGACGCGGCGCGCATGGCCGACCTGGGTTTCGTCTTCGATCGCCAGGACGATGGTCATTGAGCCCCGGATATTCATGACCATTTGGTAATACTGACGCGTGTGCCGATACCAGGAGTACTGTCGAGTTCGAAGGCGTCTACCAAACGCTTGGCCCCGGTCAGTCCAAGCCCAAGGCCGCCACCGGAAGTCCAGCCATCAGTCAGCGCCAGTTTGATGTCTGCAATGCCCGGGCCTTCGTCACGGAAGGTCAGCCGAATGCCAGTGCGCGGGCCTTCGTCCACAACTTCCCAATCCATCTCGCCACCGCCGCCATAAACGACGGTGTTACGGGCCAGTTCGCTTACTGCAGTAACCAGCTTGGTCTGGTCGATCAAGCGCATGCCACAGTCCTGAGCCAGCTTGCGAACTGCCTGGCGGGCCAGAACCACATCCTGCTCGATCCGTACCGGTGTGCTGCCGCTGTCGCGCACGGTCATCTAGCGGCCATCCGTTTATGCAGCAACTGCATGCCTTTCTCGACGTTAAGCGCGGTACTCACGCCCTGTAGCGTCAGGCCCAGTTCGACGAGTGTGATTGCTACCGCAGGCTGCATGCCGACGACGACAGTCTCAGCGTCCATGATGCTGGACAGCCCCGATATCGAGCTGATCATCCGGCCGATAAAGGAATCGACCATATCCAGCGCGGATATGTCGATCAGCACCGCTTTGGCGGATGTTGAACTGATGCGTTCGGCCAGGTCGTCCTGCAGCGTCATTGCTAGTTGGTCATGCATATCGACCTGAATGGTGACGAGCAGGAAGTCACCCATTTGGAGTATTGGGATGCGCTCCATTACACGGCCTTACTGACAGTCAGCCCGGAGCGACGCAACGCAAGCGCCAGCGCATCGGCTAGGGAAGCCTTGGTGACGATGCCCTGAAGGTCGAGCCCCAGATGCACGATGGTTTGCGCGATCTGCGGGCGTACGCCGCTGATGATGCAGTCAGCGCCCATCAGGCGGATTGCCGTGACGGTTTTCAACAGATGCTGTGCTACCAGCGTGTCCACGGTGGGCACGCCGGTGATGTCGATGATGGCGATTTCCGAGCCGGTGTCGACGATGCGTTGCAGCAGCGACTCCATGACCACTTGGGTGCGTTGCGAGTCGAGGGTGCCGATCATCGGCAGCGCGAGGACGCCATCCCACAACTTGACTACCGGTGTGGACAGCTCCAGCAGCTCTTCCTGCTGACGCTTGATAACGGCTTCGCGGGATTTCTGAAACGTGCGGACCGTGTGCAGGCCAAGTTGGTCGATCAGTTCGGACAGCGCCCAGAGCTGCTCGGCCAGTATCGCCGGCTCATCGGCATACTCGGTCTGTAACAGCGGCATCAATGGGCGCTTGAACGAGAAGATGAAGCCAGCGGTTTGCTGTGAATCGAACCCCAGCAGCACGCGGCTGTGCGAAAGCTGTTCAAGGAACTGGCGCATCTCTTCCCAGCTTCCGGCCCGTAGATCGGTGGTCTCGGCCTGGCCAGCGCCTTCAATCAGCAAGCGGATGAACTCGGCCGTCTGCTGGCGAAACTCGTCGATCTTGACGTTGCGGTAAATGCCGCTGGCTTCGAGTTCGCGAGTCCAGCTGTCGAGCAGCTCATGCTCTTTCTTGGCGATTGCGTTGAAGGTGCGTTGTTGCAATGAGGCCATTGGCGCGGATCCTTTTAGGAGGTGCAGCGATTGTCGGGTTTGATCCGGATTGCTGTCATGCGTTCCGGTAGGGCAGAACTACTTCTGTCCGATATGCGGCCAGACACTACGAATTCTTTAGCAAGTCGTAGAGCAGAACGAGTCGAAGGCGCGATCATCACACGCCCAGCAAAGGAGAAGCCGGGGCGGGACGTAATCCATGCGATTTACGCTACGCATAGCCTTGTCGCCGCACGTGGCAAAGTGCTTTCATTTCGCCTCAAGTCTATAGCTGGGTCAAGTTCGAGGCCCCAACGTGACGATCGGTCGAGGGACTGTTCTAGCAGCCTGATGACCGTTGGGCAGATATCCGCAGGCTCTGCTTCAGCGACGCACAACCGGACCGACACAGGGAGTGAGCCAATACCGGCGTGCACGGTCAGTCGAGCCATGGCGGACGGATGGCACTTCGCCTTTATTGATTATTCGGTCAAGATCCGCGCCCCTTATTTCATGAAGGCACTGCAATGCTGGTCGGTAGCTATAACGACACCCTGGTTTTCTTTTCGTTTGTTGTTGCTGTACTGGCGTCCTACACCGCGCTGGATATGGCCGGTCGGGTGGCGACTTCAACAGGCCGCGCGGCGCAATGCTGGTTGCTTGGCGGCGCGTTTTCGATGGGGCTGGGCATCTGGTCGATGCACTTCATTGGCATGCTTGCCTTCAGCCTTCCGATTCCATTGGGTTATGACCCGTGGATCACCGCGGGCTCGCTGGTCCTGTCGATTGGCGCTTCTGTGCTCGCGTTATGGCTGGTCTGTCAACGCAAGCTGCCGTGGAGCCGTCTGGTGCAGGGTGCGCTGCTGATCGGCGCGGGTATTTCGGCGATGCACTACAGCGGGATGGCCGCACTGCGCATCCAGCCGGGTATCGTCTATGACATGGCATGGCTGGTTGCATCGGTGGTGGTTGCGGTCATTGCCTCAGGTGCTGCGCTATGGCTGGCCTTCCGGCTACGCGCCAACCTGCAGTATGTGCGGGCCTGGCGCTGCGCCGCCGCGCTGGTGATGGGCCTCGCGATAATTGGCATGCACTACACCGGCATGGCCGCTGCGGGATTTCCGGAGGGCAGCTTCTGCGGGGCGGCCAGTGGTGTTGACAGCAACTGGCTGGCGTTGCTGGTCATCGTGCTGACCCTCGCAGTGCTGGCGATCACCTTGATCGTTTCGGTGCTCGATGCGCGCCTGCAGGCTCGCACCTCGGTGTTGGCCAGTTCGCTGGAAAAGGCCAACGGCGAGCTGCTACAGCTGGCACTGCATGACAACCTGACCCGCTTGCCGAACCGTCTGTTGCTCGAAGACCGGCTCAGCCAGGCGCTCAAGGTGGCGCAACGTGAGCAGTCTCACTTCGCGCTGATGTTCATGGACTTGGACGGCTTCAAGGCGGTGAACGATGCCTACGGTCATCACCTGGGCGACCAATTGCTGATCAGCGTGACCGAGCGCCTTCGCGCGTGTATTCGCGCCCAGGACACATTGGCGCGCCTCGGTGGAGATGAATTCGTATTGCTGGCCACCATTGATGATCCGGGCGACGCAGCCAGTCTGGCCGCACAACTGGTGCAGTGCGTCAGCGAACCGTTCATGCTCTCGCGCTACACCCTGAGCGTTTCGTTGAGCATCGGTATCGCGGTCTACCCGGGTGACGGCGAGACCGAGCGCGATCTGCTGTTGCATGCCGACGCGGCGATGTATCACACCAAGAGTGCGGGGCGAAACGGCTACAGCTTTTTCGAGGCCTCGATGAACGCCAATACGGTCGAGCAGTTGCAGCTGTTGCATGACCTCCGTTTGGCTGTGTCCAACGGTGAGTTGCGGTTGCACTATCAGCCCAAGTTCGAAGCACCGTCCGGGCCAGTGCGAGGCTTCGAGGCTTTGTTGCGCTGGCAGCATCCGCAGCGTGGTTTGCTGTCACCGGACACGTTTCTGCCGCTGGCGGAAAAAACCCGTCTGATCATCCCGATCGGCAAGTGGGTGCTGAACGAGGCCTGCCGGCAATTGCGGGAATGGCATCTGCAGGGCTACAGCCATTGGACTGTGGCGGTGAACCTTTCAGCGGTTCAGTTCGAGCAACCCGACTTGGTCGGCACTGTGACCGACGTGATCGAACTCCACCACATCCCGCCGCAGATGCTCACCATCGAGGTGACCGAAACCGTGGCCATGCGCGACCCGGAGTCCACCATCGATACGCTGGAGAAGCTCACGCAGCTCGGTATCAAGGCATCGATTGACGACTTCGGGACGGGCTACTCGAGTTTGCTCTACCTCAAGCGCTTGCCGGCCAGTGAATTGAAAATCGACCGTGCGTTCGTTAAGGAGATGAGCCCTGGCAATGAAGATTCGGTCATCGTTTCGGCCATCATCGCTTTGGCCAAGGCACTGGGGTTGGAGGTTGTAGCAGAAGGCGTGGAAACGGCCGAGCAACAGGCGTTTCTTACCGGCCTCGGTTGCGAAACGTTGCAAGGTTTCCTGTTGGACCGACCGATGGTGCCGGAGCAGATTCTGCAACGCGCCGCTCAGCCACAGCTTGGACCTTCGGCATTCGCCCGATCCAGAACTGAGCAGGTCGCCGAACCGAGCTGAGCACAGCTCGGTTCTCGTCGTCAGAACCAGCGGTCGTTGCGCTTGCGGCCGCGGGTCATGGCTGGAAGGATCAGCCCGAGCAGCAGTCCGGCCCCGGCGATGCTGCCGCCGTAGACCATGTAACGCATCAGTACCTGATTGTTCTCATCGCCCAGGCGCGCCTGGGCATCACGCAGCTCTGACTCGGTGGCGGTGAGGGCCTCGTCCAGGGCCTGGCGGCGCGCTTCAAGCTCATCGATCAGCGCTTTGCGCGAATCCAGGGTCTCCTGCATTCCCTTGACGCGGTTTTTCCACGAGTCGTCGATGGTTTTCAGCTCTTCACTGAGTTCGGCTACTTGTTGCTCCAGCTGCGGCAGACGCTCGGCCTGACCCGGAACCTCCTGCAGATCGCTGCTGCGGATCCATACCCGGTCGCCATTTTCACCGCGGACCTGGCTGTAGTCGCCGCTGGTTTCCAGCAGCTCGACTTTCTGGCCGGACGTGAGGCTGCCAACGATGCGATAGCCGTCGGTTGGGCCGCTGCGTACGTAGGTGGTGAGCGTGTCGCTGACCCAGCGATCATTATTGGCCTCCTGGGCGTGGGCTGGCGCGATGACGGCTAGCAGCGTACCGAGCAGGCCCGCCTTGAAAGCACGGCGCTGAGCAACGGACCAGGACATTCGGGATAAAAGTGCAATGAGTCGACGAGATAGGGACATTAAGAGTATTCGCGTTGGCAATGGAGATCCCGCTGAGCGGGCCGAAACATAAGCGGAATTCCGGTCTGGCGAGCGTGCGACAGCAACGTACTTCGATGCGTCGAACAGCGGCGCTCCGGAAGTGCCGATCGTAAGCGGGAGGATGCTTTCTCCCGTTAATTTGGCCACTGGGCCCTGTAGTTCTGCAGACTGGACTGACAGCGGGCAGCCCTGGGGGTTCATTAAATTTTCACGGTTTTGTGCAGGTGGCGTGTCCTGCTTTGCTATGACGGCGGCTCCGAGCCAGCGAACAACAACCTTTACCGCTAGAGCACTTCGACTGTCTGTACGCGGATCAACACATGCTCCTGGCGAAAGCGTGCCTCCAGCGACTCGCGATATCCCTTCCACCAGGCACGGTCCAGTTCTGACGTCATCACTTCATAAATGACCAGGTCGTCGCGCACGGAATGGCTGTTGTCTTCTTGCCATAGCCCGTCGACAGGGGCGCGGCTATGAGCGGTCAGGCCACCGAATTTAGTCATGAGCTCGTCCCGTACTTCAGCAAACAGGGACTTTGGCAATGCCTGTTGCGCGTTGTCATACAGCGGCAAAAAGAGAAGGACGAGGTGCATGGTCAGGGTTCCCTGCGATTGGCGTGCTTTGTGATACGACCACCCGGCGTATGCTCGATGCGACCGCCGCGGACCAACGGCAGCTCAACGGCGAATTTGCAGACGCGGCCGGACTCCAAGCACAACACGCATTAGCTGGAGTAATCCAAGATGGAATCGTCCACCCCCTCGGTAACCGCCCTACAGAAAACGCAGGACATCACATCGCGCTGGGCCGATGGCGAGCTGGGCGCCGAAGAGGCGCAGCATGCACTCAAATCGATCTTCGATCACTGGCAGCCCGGCGATGCCACGACCGAAATCGAGCAGGTCGCTGAGTCATCGCTGACTGCGGCGCGTATTGCCTTTCAGGACTGGCAGCAGCGCGGCGAGAACTGCGACGAACTGGTCACTCAACTACGCTGGATTCTCGATCCTTCGAAGGATGGCATCACCGATCCGGCGCTTAACGTTTATGCGCCGCAGCGACCGGTGTGATGCCCCACTTTGACTGATAGCTTGCATCAACTTTCAGCGAAGCAGCAGCACGACTACCGCAAACGTCAACGCCAGGGATACGCCTTTCCAGAACAGCACCGGGTTACGCTCCAGGAGCGGCGGCCTGGCCTTGTTGAGAAAGGCCTGGTTGGGCTGACGTAACTCGAATACGAATTCGGACAGATCCTCGTAGCGCTTGTACGGGTCCGGATGCAGCGCCTTGCGCAGCACATCATCGATCCAGGCTGGTACGCCGCGGTCGTGCTCGCGGATCGGTTGATAGCTGAGCTTGTTCTGTGCAGCACGGGTGCGGCAGCTGGCAACCTGAGTGCCGTAGGGAAGTGCACCGGTCAGCATCTGGTATGTGATGACGGCCAGCGAAAACATATCCGAGCGGGGCGTGCCGCTTTCCCCCAGAAAGTATTCCGGCGCGGTGTATTGAACGGTGCCGAGCAGATCTCCGCGTTCGATGGGCGACGCGATCTCCATGATGCCGGCAACCCGTGTGGAGCCGAAGTCGATGATTTTCACCGTGCCGGTGGTGTCGATCATGATGTTGGCCGGACGCAGATCCTGATGCAGCATCTCCAACCTGTGAAAGGCGCGTAGGCCTTTGGCAATCTGCTCGACAATGCCACGAACCGTTTCCAGGTCCGGGCGCGGGTAGTCGATCATCCACTGGGCCAGCGTCTGGCCTTCGATGAATTCGCTGACGCTGTACAGGTAGTTTCGCTTGCGGGTCTGCAGGCATGGCTTGGCTACGTGGGCGCTGTTGATACGTCGCGCTACCCAATCTTCCATCAGGAAACGTTCGAGGTATTGCACGTCCCTCTGCAGGTCGATTGACGGCGTCTTGATGATCACCGGGGCATGGCTTGGGTCGTCGGTGGCTAGGTAGACATGGCTGCGACTACTGGCGTGCACCTCGCGCACGATGGTGTAGCCGTCAAATGCGGCCCGTGCCTCGAGGACGGGCGGAAAGGGCAGTTCCGTCAGCTGCTGGTAGAGCTCATCGGGGGCCTGCAGCGGGAGCGCGTCGATGCGCAAAATCTGTACGGTGAGGTTGTCATCGCTGCCCTGTAGCAACGCCTGGGCGATGATTTGCCGAGCGGCTGCATCAAGATCATTCGGGCTGCGCGCGATGGCTTCGAGCATGAACGACGCGGTGATGTATTCATAGACGCCATCGGTCGCGAGGATAAAAGTGTCGCCCACCTCGACCTGTTCGGCGCGGTAGTCCAGATCCAGCTGCGGATGGATGCCGAGTCCGCGGCTGAGGTAACTCTTGTTCTCCGAGAGCCACATCCGGTGATCGTTGGTCATCTGCTCCAAGGCATTGCCATGGGTGCGATAGATGCGTGAGTCGCCGGCATGGAAAAGGTGCGCGGTGGTCGATTTGATGACCATGGCGCTGAAGGTGCAGACGTAGCCGCGATCCGGATCGAATCGGTGTGGGCTCTGTTGGCCCTGGGCGTGCAACCAGGAATTGGTCGCCATCAGCACCCGTTGCGCCGACGTCTTCACTGACCAGGCGTCTGAGGTGCAGTAATAGTCGGCGAAGAAACCGGTGACCGCCGACTCGCTGGCGATATGGCTGACGGCGCTGCTGCTGATGCCATCGGCAAGTGCGATGGCGATGCCCTTGCTGCTCAGCTGCGGTTCTTTCGGGATGTAGATGCCGTGGAAGTCCTGGTTGGTTGCCTTACGACCTTTATCGGTGTGCTGGCCTACCGAGACTGTCAGTGGGGTAGTCATTGGGGTAGATCGCTGAATTCTCGGGAGGGGGCAGCAAGGCGATCGCGAGCACGCTCGCTCCTACAAGCGCTGCACCGGTAGGTTTTGCACATGCAGCATGATGTCGTAGGAGCCAGCTTGCCGGCGATCATTCGTTATGACCACCAGCAAGCGTCCAACAAACCTTGCGACCGGCTCAACGCACCAATGCGCGCTTCGGTGCAGTCCGCACGTGGGTCGTGTAAAGCGTCAGACCGGTGAATGCCAGGCCACCTACCAGGTTACCCAGAGCGGTGGGAATTTCGTTCCAGATCATGTAGTCCATGATCGAGAAATCGCCGCCCATGATCATCGCCGAGGGGAACAGGAACATGTTCACCACCGAATGCTCGAAGCCCATGTAGAAAAACAGCATGACCGGCATCCACATGGCGATCGCCTTGCCGCCCACCGTAGTGGAAATCATGGCGCCTACCACACCCATCGAGACCATCCAGTTGCACAGCATGCCGCGCAGGAAAATGGTCGCCCAGCCGGCGGCGCCAAACTCTGCATAGCCCAGGGTTCGTGCTTCGCCAATGTGTGAAATCTTTTCGCCGATCACGCCTGGATCGCTCGAGAAACCGGTGGTGAAAACGAAGGCCATCATGAACGCCACGGTCAGCGCCCCGGCGAAGTTGCCGACGAATACCAAGCCCCAGTTACGCAGCACGCCGTTGACTGTTACGCCTGGGCGTCTATCGAGCAGGGCCAGCGGCGCCAGCACGAAGACACCAGTGAGCAGATCGAAGCCCATCAGATAGAGCATGATGAAACCGACCGGAAACATCACCGCACCCAGCAGCGGTGAGCCGGTCTGGACGGTGACGGTAACCGCGAACACTGCAGCCAGGGCCAGAATCGCGCCGGCCATGAAAGCCCGGATCAACGTATCCCGTGTGGACATGAAAATCTTGGATTCACCCGCGTCGACCATTTTGGTGACGAATTCCGAAGGGATGATGTAGGACATGGCGGTTCTCTGTGAGCGTTGTGAGAGCCCGACCAAGAAGGTGCGGGCTGGATTCGTTTTTCGCCCAGCGAAGAGCGGGCAATGGTGCGCTAGGTATTGGAGAAGCTCGCGGTCAAGACCGCTCCCACAATCAGTCCTTGGGAGCCGCCGGGGACGCCTAGTCTCGACCGCGAAAACTCAGTCGACGGCGATTTCCACCGCCTCGCCGTTAAGGCGTACCGGCCAGACCTGCAGACGTTGTTCGGGGTATTCCAGGCAGGCGCCGTCTTGCAGGCGGAAGTGTTGCTTGTACAGCGGTGAGGCGATCACCAGGTCGCCCTTGAGCTGCCCGACAATGCCGCGGCCGATGACGTTGGCGCCCGACTTCGGATCCTTGTTCTCGATGGCGAACACCTGGTCACCGGTCTCGGTATGAGGCAGGTGAAACAGCGCCACCTGCTTGCCGTCGAGCCAGGCGACCACTCCGGAATTGGCCACCAGGTCGCGGCGGCTGCACAGCGCGCGCCAGCTGGCGGATTGAACGGACTCAATACGTACGGCGTTGGACTGGCTCATCAGAGCACCTCCTCGGTGACGGGAATCAAGTGAAGTTCGTGTGCGTGCACCGGACGGCGCTGGCCGCGCTCCCTGACGAAGTGGACGTCCGGGTCGCCGCGCTGGTCGTTGATAAAGGTGCGGAAGCGCTTGAGCTTTTCCGGGTCATTGATGGCGTTGGCCCACTCGCATTCGTAGCGATCGACCACCAGCTGCATCTGGGCTTCCAGCTCGGCGGCGAGGTTCAGGCTGTCGTCGATGATGACTTCCTTGAGGTAGTCGAGGCCGCCTTCGAGCGATTCACGCCAGACCGAGGTGCGCTGCAGCTTGTCCGCGGTACGGATGTAGAACATCAGGAAGCGGTCGATGTAGCGGATCAGGGTTTCGTCATCGAGATCGGTGGCGAACAGTTCGGCGTGGCGCGGGCGCATGCCGCCGTTACCTGCCACATAGAGGTTCCAGCCGTTTTCGGTAGCAATGACGCCGACGTCCTTGCTCTGCGCCTCGGCGCATTCACGGGTGCACCCGGAGACGCCGAACTTGATCTTATGGGGCGAGCGCAGACCCTTGTAGCGATCCTCCAGACGCAGCGCCATGCCGACACTGTCCTGCACGCCGTAGCGGCACCAGGTGCTGCCAACGCAGGACTTCACCGTGCGCAGCGACTTGCCGTAGGCATGGCCGGTCTCGAAGCCGGCCTCGATCAGCTCGCCCCAGATGTCCGGCAGTTCGTGCAGCTGGGCGCCGAACAGGTCGATGCGTTGGCCGCCGGTGATCTTGGTGTAGAGGTCGTATTTCTTCGCAACGGCACCTAAGGCGATCAGCTTGTCCGGGGTGATTTCACCGCCAGCGATGCGTGGCACCACCGAGTAGGTGCCGTTCTTCTGCATGTTCGCCATGAAGGTGTCGTTGGTGTCCTGCAGCGGGATCAGCCCCGGATCGGTGATCGGCTGGTTCCAGCAGGAAGCGAGGATCGAACCCACGGCCGGTTTGCAGATATCGCAGCCGGTGTGGCCGCGGCCATGTTTGGCGAGCAGTTCTTCGAAACTGATGATCCCTTCGACGCGCACGATTCCGTACAGCTCCTGGCGCGTGTGGGCGAAATGCTCGCAGAGGCTCTTGTCGACTTCGACGCCGCGTGCGGTCAGCTCATGTTCGAAGACCTGCTTGAGCAGCGCGCTGCAGCCGCCGCAGCCGGTGCCGGCCTTGGTCGCGGCCTTGAGCTCGCCGAGGTCGGTGATGCCGGCGTCGACCTGGCAGCACACCGCACCCTTGGTGACGTTGTGGCAGGAGCAAATGGTGGCGGTGTCGGGAAGGGCGTCCGCGCCCAGCGTGGGTGCGCCGTCGGACAGCGGCAGGATCAGGCTGGACGGGTCGGCTGGCAGTTTGATGCCGTTCTGCGCGTATTGCAGCAGGGTGTCGTAATAGCTGTTGTCGCCAATCAGCACGGCGCCGATGACGCGCTTGCCGTCCTCCGACAGCACCAGACGACGGTAGCTGGCGTTGGCTTCATCAATGAAACGGTAGCTCTTGGCGCCGGGCGTGGCGGCGTGGGCATCGCCGATGGAACCGACATCGACGCCGAGCAGCTTCAGCTTGGTCGACATGTCTGCGCCGCTGAACGGCTGGTGCGGTTCGCCGCAGAGGAGGGCGGCCAGGTTACGTGCCATTGTGTAGCCGGGGGCGACCAGGCCGAAGACCATGCCGTTCCAGGAAGCACATTCGCCGATTGCAAAGATTGAGGGGTCGCTGGTGCGGTAGTCGGCGTCGATCACCACGCCGCCGCGCGGCGCGATGTCCAGCTCGGCGCTGCGGCCCAGCGCATCCTGCGGGCGAATGCCAGCAGAGAAGACGATAAGGTCGGTTTCCAGATACTCACTTTTACCATCAGCACCGTCCTGGAAGTTCATCCGGTAGGCGTATTCCTCGCCGATGACGATTTCCTGAGTAGCGCGCGACAGATGCACGCCAACGCCCAGCGCCTCGATGCGGGCCTTGAGTGCCTTGCCACCTTCTTCATCGAGCTGCACCGGCATCAGGCGCGGAGCGAACTCGACCACATGGGCTTCGAGGCCGAGGGACTTGAGCGCGTTAGCCGCTTCCAGGCCGAGCAGGCCGCCGCCGACTACTACGCCGCGCTTGGCATTGCTGGCCGCGGCGCGGATGGCGTCGAGGTCATCAAGGGTGCGGTAGACCAGGCGCGAATTGCCTTCAGCGCCAGGGATTGGCGGTACGAAGGGGTAGGAGCCGGTGGCTAGGATCAGTTTGTCGTAGGGCTGGCGGCCCTCTGCTGTGACCACTTCCTTGCGCTCGCGGTCGATCTCCAGTACCTGCACGCCGAGGTGAATGTGCACGCCGTGAACGGCGTAGTACTCGGCTTCGCACAGGGCGAGGGAGTCGGCATCGCGACCCCCGAAATATTCGGACAGATGCACGCGATCATAGGCGCGCTGGCGTTCTTCGCCATACACATGGATCTGGTACTGGCCCAGCGCGCCGCGCTCTACCAACTGCTCGACGCAGTGATGGCCCACCATCCCGTTGCCGATGACGACCAGAGTTTCACTCTTGAGCGGGGTGACGATTGCGTTCATGACCGGTTCCTCCGTCGAAGCCGCGGTGCGGCGTCGTCGTACAAAAACAAAAAGGCGGCCGGGGGGGG
>NZ_AGSX01000022.1 GCF_000235745.1 Stutzerimonas stutzeri SDM-LAC
TTGTCGCATCTGTCCAGGCCGAGGCCGCCGGAAAAGCCGAAGTTCGACCGCGTTTTCGCGCCTGGGCTGAGCGTAGCGGACATGCTCGACGATTTCTTTACGCCCATTGAGCGTGACGGCGCGAGTGTCGTCGAGGTGGGCATTCGCTTGCAGCAGGCCCTGGCCTCACTTGGGCGGCTTGGCGATGCGGCGATGACGCTCGCAGCGAACCATCATGCCCAGTCTGCGCTCAAACGCGCAGAGGTAGGACTGACGTTGCCAGATGACTATCAACGGGTACGCCAGGCCGCGCAGGAGATCGGACCGCTCGACACCTCGCGCTAGCAGAGTTGCCGGGCATTGCGGTACTGGCGTGGCCAGTTGCTGTTGTAAAACCTTACTTTTCCTTTACGCCCGCTACACACCAAGCTGACTGTGTTGGGCGTAAAGTCCGGCTCAGGCTGACGGAACAGCCAGCTCCCTTGGGTGGGTTTGCCGCAAACGGGCTGTCAGCTTAGAGTCAGTCATCGTGTATGCGGCAACCCGCTGCTTTTTTTGTGACCAGGAATCGGCTGTGGCGCGAAACCGGTCGTGTTTAACCCCCATTTTTTCATCATGGAGAGACCTGTCACTATGATTCTTCGTAGAAACTTCCTGGCTGCTGTGGCCGGTGTAGCGCTGTTTGGACAGACGCTCATGGCCCACGCTGAACTGCCGGATTTCACGCCTCTGGTGGAGGATGCATCGCCCGCGGTAGTGAACATAAGCACCAAGCAAAAGCAGCCGATGCGCGGCAACGCGCAGGCGCAAATGCCTGATCTAGAAGGCATTCCGCCCATGTTCCGCGAGTTTTTCGAGCACGGGATGCCTCAACAACCCGAGCGTCGTCGTGAAGCTCAGTCGTTGGGTTCCGGGTTCATTATTTCCGAAGACGGCTACGTCCTGACCAACAATCACGTTGTAGCCGACGCTGACGAGATCATGGTGCGCCTGCCGGATCGCAGCGAGATGCAAGCCAAGCTGGTCGGTGCCGACCCGCGCAGCGATGTGGCCCTGCTGAAAATCGAAGGCGACGGCCTGCCAACGGTCAAGATCGGCAGCTCCGACGAGCTGAAGGCCGGTGAGTGGGTGGTTGCGATTGGCTCGCCGTTCGGTTTCGACCACACGGTGACCGCAGGTGTGGTCAGCGCCAAAGGTCGCAGCCTGCCGAACGAAAGTTATGTGCCCTTCATCCAGACCGACGTGGCGATCAATCCGGGTAACTCCGGCGGGCCGCTGTTCAACCTGGAAGGCGAAGTGGTAGGTATCAACTCGCAGATCTTCACCCGCTCCGGTGGGTTCATGGGGTTGTCGTTCGCCATCCCGATCGACGTCGCCATGGACGTGGCCAACCAGCTGCGCGAAGACGGCAAGGTCAGCCGCGGGTGGCTTGGCGTTGTCATTCAGGAAGTGAACAAGGACCTGGCCGAGTCGTTCGGTCTCGAGCGTCCCGCGGGTGCGCTGGTCGCGCAGGTGATGGATGGTGGTCCGGCAGCCAAGGGCGGCTTGAAGGTTGGCGATGTGATCCTCAGCGTTAACGGCAAGTCAATCGACATGTCCGGTGACCTGCCGCATCTGATTGGCGCGATGAAACCGGACAGCAAAGCCAAGCTTGAAGTGGTGCGTGACGGCCAGCGCAAGACGCTAACCATCGACATCGGCGCGCTTCCAGAAGACGGCACCATCATGGCTTCGGCCGATGGTTCGGGTGGCAACTCCCAGAGCAACAACCGCCTCGGTGTTTCTGTAGCCGAGCTGACCGATGCGCAGCGTCAGGCGCTGGAGGTCTCCGGTGGCGTGGTGATCCGCGACATCAGCCAGGGGCCTGCCGCGATGATTGGTTTGCGCCCGGGTGACGTCATCACCCACCTGAACAACGAAGCGATCGATTCGGTCCAGCAGTTCAGCCAAGTGGTCAAGGATTTGCCCAAGAACCGCTCCGTATCGATGCGGGTATTGCGTGAAGGCCGCGCCAGTTTCATCACCTTCAAACTGCCCAAGTAAAGCGATCGGTACGCAACACCAAAGAGGCCCGCCATGTGCGGGCCTTCTTGTGTTTCGAGAGCACCATAAGGGTTTGCAAGCCAGACTCGGCGGCACTGGGCGTGAACTCCCTGGCTCGGCGCTTGCTCCATATGATTTGAACCATACTCTGGAGGTTTCGATGAATCCGTCTCTGACGCTGGGATTGCTCTTGCTACCGACGGTCGTCCTGGCCGCCCCACTGGCACTGGAGCGCGAGCTGAACGACCTGCGTGTCGAGGTAGAGGTCAGTGAGCTGGAGACCGATTCCGGCGCTGGAATCGAGTCCGGGCTGGTGCAGGTCCTGATCACCAATAACGAGCGTTTCAAAGTGGCGTGTCAGCTCCATCCCGGAGAAACCGAGGCCGCACCCGGCCTGGATAGCACGCCCATCACCATCATTGCGCCAGAGGGACGCCGTGCACTTACGATGAGTGGCGAGTATGGCGATTCAACGTTAAATGCGCGGCTGACGTGCATTCGGGACGAATGACACCTGGTGATCCGGTACTGCCTGGCGAATCACTCTGGCTTTTTAATCCGCCGGATTTCGGCAACCCTGCGGCTTGTGCACGCGGTGGGGCGAGGGCGGGTTGATGGCGAGTTTATTGACCGGACGGCGCGGTCTGCTGACCAGCTCGCCGCCGCAGTTGGGGCAGATGAAGCCCAGCTTGGAAGAGGCGCAGTACGCGCAGAACGTGCATTCGAAAGAGCAGATCAGTGCCTGCTCGGACTGGGGCGGTAAATCAACATTGCAACATTCACAGCCTGGGCGAAGTTCAAGCACGCGTCTGGCTCCTTTCTGAATCTTGATGATGAAACATTCGGCCTAGCTCTGCATGGCACCACACCAGCGTGCAAATGGAACCTGTTTGTTACCCGAGTTTCCAAGTGAATGCGTGCCGCCAACCGATCGCTTAAGCTAGCGCGCAGCGCACCACGCTGTACTTGTTTCGGCAGAATATTTAGCGACCGATCCGTCCGGGCGTCAAAGGAAAACGATAATTTGAATCACGCAGCGGGAAGCAACTCGGGACGGTCGGTACCGTTGCGCAGTCGCTTGTTGACCATTGCCCTGGCCGGGATTTTGCCGCTGGCCCTGGTGGCGGGGCTGGGCATGCTGTCGATCGTCTCCGAACAGACAGAGTTGGCCAAGCAGCGCAGCCTTGAAGCGACGCGTCTCGCCGCGACAGCCGTGGAGCTTGAACTGAGCCGGTCGCTGAACGTGCTCCAGGCATTGTCGCAGTCACCCCTTCTGGATAACGGCGATATCGATGGGTTCGTCGATATGGTTCGTCGCGTATTGCCCTCGGTACCCAGTTGGTATGCCTTGCTGGTGCTCAGTTCTGAAGGCGAGGTGCTAAAGCGGGTTTCACTGCAAAATCCTCCGGCCTCCAGAACCATTGCCGAGCCGCGCAGCTTCGCCGAGCTGATCCGAACAGGCAAACCTCAAGTGGGTAGCGTGAGCAAGGGCCCCGGTGGGGCCTGGGGCGTTCCTCTGCGAGTGCCGGTATTGCAAGGCGACGCGGTTCATTACGTATTGACCGCCGTGCTCAAGCCGCAGGCCGTCGCTGATGTGATCGCCAACCGGAGGCTGCCGACCGGTTGGGTCAACACCGTGCTGGATTCCAACGGAACGCGTATCGCGCGATCGCTGCATCACGAGCAAACGCTGGGCATGCCGGCTTCGGCTACGCTAGCGGCCATGCTGCAGGAGAATTCCAGCGAAGAAGGCATCGGCCTGTCCACGACCATGGAAGGCAATTCGGTCTATACCTCGTTCGTGAGATTGCAGCCGTCCGGCTGGGTGGTGGCGACCGGGGTACCCACCGAGGCCGTCGAAGCAGGGGCGACGCGGGCCTACACGCTTTACGGTGGCGGACTTTTGCTGTCGCTGGTGCTTGCGGTGGCTGCGGCCCTGTTCGCGACACGGCGGATCAACGTTCCGATGCGGCATTTGCGGCGGGCGGCGCAAGCCATCGGGCAGGGACAAACATTTCAGGCACCTGAAAGCGAGATCGACGAGATCCGCGAAGTCGGACGAGCGCTCGAACGTGCCGCGCAGGCGCGTCTGTCGAGCGAGGCCGAGCGTGACAACATGCTCTCGCAGCTGGAGCTGGCGCAGCAGGATCTGACCGAGCAAGTCAGCGATCTGGAGTTGGTTCAGGACCTGAGCAGTCGCCTGTTACAGATGCCTGCCCTGGACGACCAGTTGCAAGCGATCATCGATGCGCTGTGCACGTTGCACAGCGCAGCGCATGGCCTCCTGGCGCTCAGCGACGGCGGGTCCCTCTTGCGCATTCATGCATCGAGGGGCTTTTCTGCTGCTTCGCTGGCGCTGATCGACAACATGCAGCCGCATCTGGGGCCTTGTGGTATCGCGATGCAAAAAGGGGAGCGCGTGATCGTGACCGATACCGAAGCCGATCCCTGCTTCAGCGAACTGGTCTCGGTCTCGCGCAGTGAAGGGTTTCGCTCGGTTCACTGCACGCCCATTCGGCACAGTGACAGCAGCGTACTCGGCACACTCGCCGTACAGCTCAAAGAGCCTCGTAAGCCTACGGCAAGAGAGATTCGACTGGCCGATGTCTTGGCGGGGCTAGCCGCGGTGTTCATCGACCGGGCGCGCGCACAAACCAAGGCGGGCATGTTTGAGCAGCGCCTGCAGGTGGCGTTGAATTCGTCCACGGTACCTTTTGCAGTCCTGTCTCCCCACCGGAACGCGGCGGGCGAGGTGGTCGACTTCCGCTTTGATTTCATCAACCTGACCGGTGCGGCCAGCCTGCACGGAACGGTCGCCACGTTGACCGGGCGGCTGCTGCGCGAGGTGCTTGGTGATGCGGCCAATCCACAAACACTGCAAGCCTTGTTAGACGTGGCGCAGTTTCAGCAACCGCGCGATCTGGAGTTACGCAGCACTGCGTTTGATAGCAATCGCTGGGTGCGGCTGATCGCGACGCCGTTCGATCAGAGCCTGGCCGTTTGGTTCGCTGACGTATCCCAAGCCAAGCTTCATGAACAGGAGATTCGTGAAGCCGCGCGGCGCAAGGATGAATTCCTGGCGACGCTGGCCCATGAGTTACGAAACCCGTTGGCGCCGATTCGACTGGCGGCCGGCATTTTCGGTTCTGCTGCGGCAAGCGATGCGCAGAAGCTCCGCAGCCAGCAGATCATCGAGCGACAAGTGCGGCATATGGCGCTGCTGCTTGACGATCTGTTTGACATCTCCCGTATCACGCTTGGCAAGCTGGTGCTGCGCAAGGAGCATCT
This sequence comes from Stutzerimonas stutzeri SDM-LAC, assembly GCF_000235745.1. Taxonomy (GTDB): domain Bacteria; phylum Pseudomonadota; class Gammaproteobacteria; order Pseudomonadales; family Pseudomonadaceae; genus Stutzerimonas; species Stutzerimonas stutzeri_H. Next base: position 5,311 of record NZ_AGSX01000022.1, read on the forward strand.
GGATCTGCGAAACGTCATCGATGCGGCCATCGAGACTGCGCGAGAAAAGATCGAGGCGAAACAGCATGAACTGGTGGTAACACTGCCGGCCACGCCGATCCAGCTCGACGCCGATCCGCTTCGTCTCGAGCAGATCCTGACCAACCTGCTCAATAACGCTGCGAAATTCACCCCCAACGGCGGTTGCATTCGCATCACTGCGACTCAGGATGGTGACTCCGCCACCGTTTCGGTCATTGATAACGGCCTGGGTATCGCGCGGGAAAATCTCAAGTTGATCTTCGAGCGGTTTGCCCAGGTGCCGGTCGCCGGATCTCACATCAATTCCGGGTTAGGGATCGGCCTGGCACTGGCTAAAGGGCTCGCAAAGCTGCACGGAGCAGACCTTCGCGTGCGCAGCGCAGGGCTTGGTCACGGCGCGGAGTTCAACCTGACCCTTCCGGTACTGCCGGCCAGTAGCGCCGGCGTGAGCGCTGATGTTAGCGAAAGCGTCACGCTGAACAAACGGCTCGTACTGGTTGCCGACGACAACCGCGACATTGCCGAAACCATGGCCGAAATTCTTCGTCTGGAGGGCCACGAGGTGCACCTGGCGTTTGACGGCATCGAAGCGTTCGAACGCTATCTGCAGCTCAAACCGGAGGTGGTACTGCTGGATATCGGCATGCCCGGTCAGCGTGGCGACGAGGTAGCGCGGACGATTCGCGCCCACCCCGGTGGTGCCGGTGTGCGTTTGATTGCCATCACCGGTTGGGGCCAGCCGAGCGATCGTGAGCAGGCTTTGGCCGCAGGCTTCGATGTCCATATGACCAAGCCGGTCGATCTGCGCCGGTTGATCGCGGTAGTAGGCGGTTGAGGTCAGACCAAAGTCGCGAGGGACTATCTTCTGGCCCGCATCTGCGGTAGAACGAGCATGCGACCAAAGCGCGCACCGGTGTTGCACGGTGGAGGTGAGTGTCAGGACGCGTTGAATGGCTGAGTCTAGCGGCAGCGTACCCGTAACAACGGGTGCCTGACTGAGGCCTTTGTGCTTGTGATAGGACCGCCGTGAGCATGCGCTCATGGCCATGAAGTGATATCGGGAGAGACTGCAGCGACTTGGTCGTGTGCAGCGCCGAAGGAGCAACCGCCCCGGAAACTCTCAGGCAAAAGGACCGTTATCACGTGTGAACTCTGAAGAGCCGCCGGGCCGTCGTCGCCCGTCGCACCGAAGGAGCAAGCGAGCAGTGCTCGTGAAACTCTCAGGTCCAGAACAGAGGGGGCGTCTGATCCGCATGCCGCGGACGGGCTCTGACCCTTGACGTTCTGGAGCTGCACACATGAAAAAGATCGCTGTCATTGGTGGCGGTATCACCGGCATCACAACCGCCTACGCGCTGGCCAAGCGTGGTTTCACCGTCACTCTTTTGGAAAAGCATCGCTACGCAGCGATGGAAACCTCCTTTGCCAATGGCGGCCAGCTGTCGGCATCCAACGCCGAAGTCTGGAATCACTGGTCGACCATCCTCAAGGGCATCAAGTGGATGCTGAAGAGCGATGCGCCGTTGCTGGTCAATCCCAAGCCCAGCTGGCACAAGCTGTCCTGGTTCGCCGAGTTCATCGGCTCCATCCCTCAATACCGCGACAACACCATCTCAACCGCTCGCATGGCGATCGCGGCGCGCGAACACCTGTTCGCCTGGGCTGAGGAAGAGGGCATCGATTTTGATCTGAAAAAAGCCGGCATCTTGCACATCTACCGCGACAAGGCCGGTTTCGACCATGCTGGCAAAGTCTCGACATTGCTGGCGCAGGGCGGCTTGCCCCGCCGCAGCGTGACCCCCGACGAGATGCGCGCCATTGAACCGACCCTGGCCGGGCAGTATTACGGTGGCTACTACACCGAATGCGATTCGACCGGTGACATCCACAAGTTCACTCATGGGCTGGCCGAGGCGGCCATTCGCCGTGGCGTCGATTGCCGGTACGGGCAGGATGTTGTTCGGGTTGCGACCGATGGCAAAGGCGCCAGCGTGACGATCGCAGCACCTGGCGGCGAGCAAACCCTGCAATTCGACGGCATCGTCATATGCGCCGGAACCGCCAGCCGTGCGTTGGCAGCACAACTTGGCGATCGGGTGAACATCTACCCCGTCAAAGGCTATTCGATCACGGTCAACCTTAACGATGAGACCAGCCGCGCCGCAGCGCCTACCGTCAGTCTGCTGGACGACGAAACCAAGCTGGTCACCAGCCGCCTGGGTGACAGCCGCCTACGAGTGGCCGGCACGGCTGAGTTCAACGGCTATAACCGCGACATCCGCGCCGATCGGATCCGTCCGCTGGTGGACTGGGTGGCTGAGTGCTTCCCGGGCGTCAGTACCCAAAGCGTGGTCCCTTGGGCCGGCCTGCGCCCGATGATGCCGAACATGATGCCCAAGGTTGGCCGCGGCAGCTCGCCATGCGTGTTCTACAACACCGGCCACGGCCACCTCGGCTGGACGCTCTGCGCCATTACGGCCGACATGTTGGGTGATGTGGTGGGCGAGTCGATGGGCCGCTCCTCGTCGACGGCCACCGTCAGCGGCCAGCCGGCCCACGCTTGAAATCCGTGACGGCTGGCGCGTGGGCTGCAGCCGTCATCGACTCGAGTTGCGTCTGTCTTGAGCGTGGCGGAGGACGTTGCTCTCTATGCGCGGCTGGTGCTACGGCGAGCTTCGGGTATCGACCCGGTGATCTTCAGTCGTCACGGGTCAATACTTCCAACAGCTCGATCTCGAACAGCAGGTTCGAGTTCGGCTTGATGTGCTCGCCGATTTGCCGTTCGCCGTAGGCGAGGCGAGCGGGAACGAAGAGCCTGCGTTTGCCACCGACTTTCATGCCGATCAGCCCTTGGTCCCAACCCTTGATCACCCGACCGGTGCCAATCACGCACTGGAACGGCTTGCCGCGATCATAGGACGAGTCGAAGGTGCTGCCGTCTTCGAGTTTGCCGCAGTATTGCGTGGTAATCAGCGCGCCTTTTACCACGGCCTTGCCGTCGCCGAGCTGGATGTCTTCGATCTGCAGTTCGTCGCTCATCGTGTCGCTCCTGAAGTCTGATTTGGCTACGCGTCTAAACCAGGCGCTGCCGCGTGCTGGCGATAAGTTGATGCACCTGCTTTTCCACTTCAGGCGCGGTGGGGATTTCCGGACCGCGGCCGCGTGGGCACGGCAAGCTCGGCGTGGTGCCGAACAGTCGACAGATCAGCGGGCGCTGTTCGTATGCCTCGCAGCCATTCGGCCCGAGATGCACACAGTTCCAGTGCGCTAGCGCAGCATCGTGCTCAGCAACGCTCTTGTGCGGCAAACGGGCCATTTCTTCCGAAGACGCGGTGACCGGGCCGCAACAGTCGTGACAGCCGGGTTCGCAGGCGAAGCCAGGAATCTGGCGGCGCAAGTGATCGATTTTGCGGTTGGTACAGGTCATGCGCGGCGCTTCGATTCAGGGGCCGGCATGGTACTCGTCTGAGCGATAGATGCCTGCCCCTTCGCGTGCTTTTATCGGGCCTCGAGGACGTCGTCCCAGTCGTGATGCTTCTTCACGTAGGCTGCGACGAACTCGCACACCGGTACGATGCGCTTGCCACGCTGACGGGCGTCATCGAGCGATTCGCGGATCAACTTGCTGCCCATGCCCTGGCCCTCCAGGCTTGGGTCGACCTCGGTATGGCTGAATACCCGGCGATCACCTTCGTCTTTATAGCTGGCGACGCCCAGTGCCTCGCCGCCAATGTCGAGGACGTAGCATTGTTGGGACTCGTCGTGTCGCACGACCGCGTTGTCATCGTTCATGAAAATGATCTCCGGTTGGTCTGGCCGCGTCTGGGCGGCTGTGGCTGTTCGGATGGTAAGGGCGCTAGAGCTCGTCGACCAGGCGCTTGCCCAGCTCCGTGCCGCGCGCCAGGGCTTCGTCATAGCTGCTGAAGTGCTGCGTCTGGTCGACGCTCACCGGGACGATGATTTCCTGACCCTTGACCACTTCGGCACCTACGGCCCAAAGCGTCTCGCCAAAGGTTTCGTATTCATACCCTGTGAGGTGCACGATCACATCATGGCTGCGGTAGATCAGCCGGTGGCTGTGCGGAATCTGATGGTTACTGCCGCGGGGTATATGGGCAGGGGTTTCGAAGTAGGGCTCTTCGGCGTCCGGTTTGACTGCCTTGGTCATCGCTGGGCCTCCCTTGGGTCGTGAAGCTTTGGCCCCTCGCTGGCGTGCATCGTTCCGTCACGATGCGCGCGCGCGACGGGCGCGCATTGCCGCGTCTTGGTATGAGACTGAAGTAGTGCCGTATCGACCAGCAAGTCGCATGGCAGTGTGCAGAGCGGGGAATAGCATGGGTGCATAACAATACGCCTGGAGCATCCATGTCACGTCGCGCCGGCTTCCTTTCGCGGATGTTATTGCTGTTGAGCATGCTGGCCAGCCCAACGCTGTTTGCGCAGGCGCTGGACGCGCAAATCCAGCAACTGTTTCCCAAGGCTACGCGCATCGAGCCGAAGCAAGACAACCCGCCAGTGCATAGCGTCTATCAGCTGGACGAACTGCTCGGCTATGCCTTCGAGTCCACCGACTATTCGAGCCTGCAGGGGTTTTCCGGCAAACCGATCCGTCTGCTGATCGGCATGGACGCCCAGGGCGTGCTGGCCGGGGTGAAAGTGCTGGAACATCACGAGCCGGTTTTCCTGCACGGGCTTGGCGAACAGCCGCTGTTCGACTTCGTTGACCAGTACCAACAGAAATCGATTGGCATACCCATTGTGGTGGGCGGTGCACAGGGAGGGGCGAGCGGAAGCGAGTCGATTGTCCGGATCGACGGGGTGAGCAAGGCTACGGTGTCAGTGGTGATCCTCAACGAAACCGTGTTGCTCTCCACCCTGAGCGTGGCTCGCAAGTTGCTCGAAGGTTTCGCCAGCGGCCCCTTGGCCACGGCCAAGCCTGACCTCTATGAGCCGCTCGACTGGTCACAACTGCTACAACGCGGCTATCTCCAGCACTGGACGATCAGCCGCGAGGAGGTCGAACGTGGCTTGGGCCATTCTATTGATGGATATCTGGGGATCGAGCCGGAGAGCGATACGCAGCCCTTCACCGATCTCTACTTCGCCTACCTGAACGCGCCGAGCATCGGCCGCAACCTGTTGGGTGACGCAGGCTTCGCCAGGCTCAACGAGGAGCTGAAAGCCGACGAGCAGGCGGTGCTGGTGCTCTCCTCGGGTATGTATCGCCATGTACCGGACGACTTCGTACCGGCTACATCGCCCAGCCGACTGGTGTTGGTGCAGAACGACCACGCCATCGACCTCTATGACATGAACTTCAATAACGGCGCGGTGATGGAGCTGCTCGACGCGCCGCTCGAAGAGGGCGAGGCGCAGATCTTCCGCATCAAGGCGCATAGTGCCTTCAACCCTGCCGAGCCCGCCGGGTTGCGGCTGAACGTGAACCTGCAGCGCAACCATCTGGTGCAAAGCAGCACGGACTTCACCCGTGAATTCCGGCTCGATCCAGAACTGTTCAACATCGAAGAGGCACCGGCCGTAGTTGAGCCGGCGCCCATCTGGTTGCGCATGTGGCAGGAGCGCATATGGCAGATCGGCGTGCTTGGCGTGTCGCTGATCCTGTTGAGCGCGGTATTCATCTGGCAGCACCGCATCAGCCAGCACAGCCGCGGTTTCCATCTGCTGCGCGCCGGCTTTCTGCTCTTTACGCTGGGCTTTATCGGCCTCTATGCCCAGGGACAGCTCTCGGTCGTGAATATCTTCACGCTGTTGCTGGCGCTGGGAGAGAACTTCGATATCCGTGTGTTCCTGATGGACCCCATGATTTTCATCCTCTGGAGCTTCACTTTTGTCAGCCTGTTCCTGTGGGGCCGGGGTGTATTCTGCGGATGGCTCTGTCCGTTTGGCGCGCTGCAGGAAATGCTCGGCTGGCTGGCCAAGCGCCTACACATCCGCCAATGGAAAATCTCCGATCGCAGCCATCAGCGCTTGCAGTGGTTGAAGTACCTGATCCTTATTGGGCTGGTGCCGACCGCCTTCTATTCGCTGACGCTGGCCGAGAGGCTTGCCGAAGTGGAACCGTTCAAGACCAGCATCACGCTGTTCTTCGTGCGCTCCTGGCCGTTCGTGCTTTATGCGGTGGTGCTGCTCGGGCTCGGTCTGTTCGTCCACAAGTTCTACTGCCGCTACATCTGTCCGCTCGGAGCGGGGTTGGCGATGCTCGGCAAATTCCACCTGTTTTCCTGGCTCAAGCGTATCGACGCGTGCGGCCAACCCTGCCAGCACTGCAAGCATCAGTGCGAGATCGGCGCCATCAGGCGCGATGGGCGGATCGATTATGACGAGTGCGTTCAGTGTCTGGAGTGCATCGTCATCCTCAACAACGATGACCAGTGCGTGGCGACCGTCAGCGCGCGCAAGCGAGCCGAGAAGGCGGCCAGACAGGCGCAGAGCGGGTTGATCGCCAGTGATGCCATGGCGCCGCGTGCACCGGCCTGCTGATCGTCGCTTCTGGCTGACCGCTCGGTTCTGCAAATTCGCACAACGCGTCTGCGCCGCTGCGTATTGTTCTCTCGCCTCAGGTCGCTAGGATCGGGCGACTCGCCGTGTCGGCATCCCTGGCACGCCCTGAACTTCGCAGCAGAGAAAACCCCATGGCTGAACGTGAAATCGTCATTGTCGGTGCGGTGCGCACGCCGATTGGCTCATTTGGTGGCGCGCTCAAAGATGTTGACCTGATCACCCTCGCGACCACCGCCTGTCGCGGTGCGCTGGAACGTTCCGGTACGCCAGCGGACGCCGTTGGTCACGTGGTGATGGGCAACGTGATCCCCACCGAACCACGGGACGGCTACCTGGCGCGGGTCGCTGCGGTGGACGCCGGAATCCCGTTGGAAACCCCGGCGTTCAACGTCAACCGCCTGTGCGGCTCGGGCTTGCAGGCGGTCATTTCGGCGGCGCAATCGATCCTGCTGGGTGACACGGATGTGGCCATTGGTGGCGGCGCGGAAAGCATGAGCCGCGGCCCATTCATCCTGCCGAACCTGCGCTGGGGCGCGCGCCTCGGTGACAGCCAGGCGATCGACTACATGAACACCCTGTTGCACGATCCCTGGGGCAAGTTTCATATGGGCGTGACGGCAGAGAATGTCGCCGAGCGTTATGGCATCAGCCGCGAACAGCAGGATGCGCTGGCGCTGGAGAGCCAGCAGCGCGCCGCTCGCGCGCTGGAAAATGGCTATTTCCGCGAGCAGATCGTTCCGGTCGAGATTCGCAACCGCAAGGGTTCCAGTCAGTTCGACACAGACGAGCACCCGCGCTCCGACCTTACCGCCGAGCGACTTGCAGCGCTGAAGCCGATCTTCAAGAAAGACAACGGCACCGTGACCGCCGGCAACGCCTCCGGGCTTAACGATGGTGCGGCGGCGCTGGTCCTGGCCGAAGCCGGGCGCGCGCGGGCGCTTGGGTTGAAGCCGATGGCGCGATTGGTCGGCTACGCCCATGCGGGGGTTGATCCCGCGTACATGGGGATTGGCCCGATACCCGCGGTGCGCACGCTGCTCGAACGCACGGGGATCAGTCTGCAGCAGATTGACGTGATCGAGGCCAACGAAGCCTTCGCCGCCCAGGCCTGCGCAGTCATGCAGGAGCTGGACATGGACCCAGCGCGAGTCAATCCCAACGGCTCGGGCATTTCCCTGGGTCATCCAGTGGGGGCAACGGGTGCAATCATCAGCGTCAAGGCCATCCATGAGCTACAGCGGATTCAGGGTCGCTATGCGCTCGTAACGATGTGCATTGGCGGTGGGCAGGGGATTGCCGCAATGTTCGAGCGCTGCTGATCCGTCGAGATCAGTTCGTCGGGAGCGGTGATTTCGATTGAAGATTCCGGTGAGGCAGCCGACAAGCTCAGGCGAGGGTGATATCTACGCACGAGACCGGCATTCCACAGGACCATCCATGAACAACGCATCCGCTACCGACGCCTTATCGCTTCTGCTGTTTACGCTGCGCAGCGGCAAGCAGATGGCGATCAACCTGTTGAAGGTTAGCGAAATCATTCCGACGCCGTCGCTGACGCGGCTGCCCGAATCGCATCCCCATGTCCGCGGCGTCGCCACGCTGCGGGGACAGCCACTGTCGGTGATCGATCTCAGCCTGGCCATCGGCATGGCGCCGTTGCAGGACCCCAAAGGCGGTTGCCTGATCGTCACCGAGATCAGCCGTTCCAAGCAGGGCTTGCATGTTCAGGCGGTGGTCAAGATCGTACATATCCAGACGTCGAAGATCCTGCCGCCGCCCTATGGCGCGCGCACCAATTCGTTCATTACCGGGACGGCGGAGGTGGATGGCGAACTGATCCAGATCCTCGACGTGGAAAAGGTCATTCACAATATTTCTCCCGTTCCGGGTGAGGCCGACATCTCTCATCTGGATGACCAGGATGCGCAACTGCTGACTGAAACCCGTGCACTGATTGTTGATGACAGCCAGGTCGCCATTCACATGTCGGTGTCGGCGCTGACCAAGATGGGGATCACCTGCCATGCAGTGCGAAGCGCCCGGGAAGCGTTCGAAACGCTTGATCGCCTCAAGGGTAGTTACGAGGCGATCAACTGCGTGGTGTCAGACATCGAGATGCCGGAAATGGATGGCTATTCGTTCACCCAGGCACTGCGCAAGCATCCGGACTACGCCTCCATTTACGTGCTGCTGCATACCTCGCTGGACAGCACCATCAGCACCGATAAGGCCAAGGCCGCCGGTGCCAATGACATCCTGACCAAGTTCTCACCGCCTGAAATGGCCAAGTGCATGCTGCGCGCGGCGCGGGTGATCCATCTGGGCGAAGACGCCTCGGTCGCCTGAGCGAGCGGACGTTCATCCCGACGTTCATCCCTTAGGAGTGAGCTTGCTCGAGAATGCTCTGAGCCTGGTATGGCAGTTCTTCACGAGTAAGCTCGCTGCTAAGGAAAACGGGGCTGCTCAGCTGTCGTACTTGCCGAAGCTCGCATCACGGGTGTTGACGTAGAGCGCATACAGCGAATGGCTGCTCGCCATGAACAGGCGGTTGCCCTTGGCGCCGCCGAAGCACAGATTGGCACAGCGTTCCGGTAGCCGGATCTTGCCGATCGCCTTGCCTTCCGGGTTGAAGATCATCACGCCGTCCAGATCGGCGGTCACCGCTTCCGGGGCGCCGGAGCTGCCCCAGCCACACCACAGATTGCCGTCTTCATCGCACTTGATGCCGTCCAGTGCGCCATACGCCGAGGCTTCGATGTGCTTGCGGCGTTCGCCAAGGGTGCCGTCGCCGTTGACCGGGTAGGCCCAGACCAGCCGGTTCGGCTTCGCCCGGCCTTCCACGACATAGAGCGTCTTCTGATCAGGGGAGAAGCACAGCCCGTTAGGCCCGGAGATCGAGTCGATCACGCGGGTCACGACGCCGGTTTCACCGTCGATTCGGTAAACGGCGTCCGACAGCTCAGTCTGTATCTTGTGGCCCTCGTAGTAATTGCCGGTCTGGAAAGGCGGGTCGGTAAACCAGATCGAGCCGTCGCCGCGAACTACCAGGTCATTGGGCGAGTTGAAGCGCTTGCCCTCGAACTGGTCGGCCAGCACGGTGATGCTGCCGTCGGGCTCGGTGCGGGTCACACGACGGCCCAGATCATTGGTGGTCGAACCTTCGCACGTCAGCAACCGGCCCTGAAGGTCGCGCGCGAGGCCGTTGGAATGATTGGAAGGCTGGCGGAAAACATCGAAGGAACCGGTGATTTCGTCCCAACGCATGATGCGGTTTTCCGGAATATCGCTGACCAGCAGGTAGCGCCCGTCACCCACCCAGACAGGGCCCTCTGCCCAGCGCATGCCGGTGGCGAGGCGTTCGATGCTGGCGTTGAATAGCCGGTACTTGGCGAAACTCTCGTCGAGGATTTCCACCAGTTCATCCGGATAACGCTGGGTCAGCGGTTCAGCTGAAGCAAGGCGGGAAAGGCCGAGGCTGCTCATCGACGCAACACCGGCTGAGAACAGCAGCGAGCTTTTCAAAAATGAGCGTCTGGCGTTTTCTGGCTCGTCGCTGGCGGGTGGTGCGTTGAAGTTGATCGTCATGAGGCGGTTCATCCGTCGTTATTGTTTTGATTTGGTCATCGTACAACAGCCGTGAGTATTGTCAGCACCTGCGCCGTTGTCAAAGCGCATTGGCCCTGGAATGGGTGTTTATCGGCTTGTTCCTAGATTTAGTTGTCGGACGACGCTGTTGGTAATCAGACGCGCTCCGACAGCGTTAGCCACGTAGAATGGCCGTCACGGGAATAGGCGGGGCGGCGTACGGTGGATTTGCAGCAAGGTTTTGTGCTCACGCGGCATTGGCGCGATACCGCGGCGGGTACCGAGGTGGAGTTCTGGTTGGCGACCGATACCGGCCCACGTCGCCTGCGGGTGCCGTACCAGCCTTCGGTTGCCTTCGTTCCGGCGGCGCAGCAGCCTAAGGTCGAGATGCTGCTCAAGGGCGAGCGTGACGTTGAGCTGCGGCCCTTGAACTTGACCGATTTTCGCCATCGCCCGGTAGTCGGGCTGTATTGCAAGCAGCACCGTCAGCTGATGAGCCTCGACAAGCGCCTGCGTGGAGCGGGGTTGGATGTCTACGAGGGTGACATCCGCCCGCCGGAACGCTATCTGATGGAGCGCTTCATCACCGCCCCGGTCAGCTTTGCTGGCCAGCCGGACGCCGAAGGCGTTCTCGCTGAGGCGCAGATCAAACCCGCACCCGACTATCGGCCGAAGCTCAGGCTGGTCTCGCTGGACATCGAAACCACCATGCGCGGCGAGCTGTATTCCATAGGGCTGGAAGGCTGCGGAGAGCGCCAGGTCTATATGCTCGGCCCGGCCAACGGTGATTCCAGTGCGGTGGATTTCCAGCTCGAATACTGCAGCAGTCGCAAACAGCTGATCGAGCGTTTGAACGACTGGATGGCGCGGCATGACCCGGATGCCATCATCGGTTGGAATCTGGTGCAGTTCGACCTGCGGGTGCTGCGTGATCAGGCTCAGCGCTATCAAGTACCGCTGCGCCTGGGCCGTGGCGGGGAAGAAATGGCCTGGCGTGAACACGGCAGCCGGGGCAATCATTTCTTCGCCGCAGCGGCGGGACGGCTGATCATCGACGGCATCGAAGCCCTGCGCTCGGCCACCTGGAGTTTTCCTTCGTTCAGTCTGGAGAACGTCGCTCAGACCTTGCTTGGCGAAGGCAAGGCCATCGACACGCCATACCAGAGGATGGATGAAATCAACCGCATGTTCGCCGAAGACAAGCCGGCGCTGGCGCGCTACAACCTCAAGGATTGCGAGCTGGTCACGCGGATCTTCCACAAGACCGAGTTGCTGACCTTCCTGCTCGAGCGCGCCACTGTCACCGGGCTGCCAGCCGACCGTAGCGGCGGGG
>NZ_AGSX01000021.1 GCF_000235745.1 Stutzerimonas stutzeri SDM-LAC
GTTGCGAGTGTTATTTTTTGTTTTATTAGATGAAATATATGCTCTATCCAATCTTCAGGCGTAACTTGACGAAGCAGTGGTAAGCCGCTGGGACAGCATCATGCGGCACAGGCCTACTGCGATGAGGAGACCACCTGAGTGGAGCCTGCAAGCGCCAGCATCACCACACAGGATGGGGCGGCCATCGTGCTGGGAGTGCCTTTGCTTGCCGGCATGGGACTGATTGGTTGTCCGGCTTGCTCCAATCCGGTCCGCCCTCGCTTTACCCAACTATTCCTCTAGATGAACGCTGCGTCGCGGCGCCGTGCCGTGATGGTTTGCATACAGACGTGACAGCGGCGCGGCGGACGCGCCGTGAATCATGATCGATGCGAAGATCAAAGCACTGGCTGCATGCCAATAGAGCGGATCGTGGAGATGGCTATGGGCGAGGGCGACGAAGTAGATCGCGGCGATACCCAGTGGGCCGAACCAGCCGAGGTAGAGCGAGTCCCGTATATTGAGCGAGTTACGCCATGTGGCGAAAAGCAACATTACGGCCGGCGGCCTGCGCAAAAGCAGGGCCAGCAATGCGAATGCCAGCAGGGGCCACCCCAGCGCAGTCCACTCGTCCAAAGGGAGGGCTATACCGAAAATCACGAACATCGGCAGCGTGAAAAGCTTCGCCACTGCCTCCTGAATGTTTTCTTCCTCCTGTTTTTCGTGCTTCTCGCTGAAGAGGTTGAACGCCAGTCCCGCTGCGAATACCGCCAGCACGCCGTCCGTCTGCAGCAGCTTGGCGAGACCCAGTGTCAGCAGCGAGAACGCCACGGTGTAACCCAGCAGTGAGGAGCTGTCGACCAGCTTCTTGTGCTCTGCAACGGCCAGCAGTTTAGCCGCTGCAAAACCCACTACCGCGCCCATTAGCACCGCTCCACCGATCCCGATCAGTACCGACTCTAAAAGCCAGCGCGACCAGGCCTGATCGGGCGTATGGCTGAGCATGAGAATCGGCAGCATGACAAAGGCGTAGGCCAGGCCGTCGTTGGCTCCCGACTCCGCCGAAAGCGTGTCGCGCAATCGTAAAGGGAGGTGCTTTTTGGCGAACTTGCCGGTCACGATCGAACTGGCGACAACCGGGTCGGTGGGCGCGATCACCGCACCCAGCAGCAGGGCGGCCCATAAGGACAGGCCCAGCAGCCAGCCGGCCAACAACGATGACACCAGCCACATCCCGAGCATGACAAAGGTCAGCAGGAGCATGATGGGCTTGAGCATGGCCTTGAGCGCCGCAGGTTGTAGGCGCAGCGCAACGCCCATCAATCCGATCGCCAGCGTCAACCGCGCCGCCTGCTCGAGAATGATGAATGTGTCGCCCCAGCGTGCAAGATCCAGCCAACTCAACCCGTAGGGCCCGACGGCAGCACCCACCAGCACGGCCAGCGCCGGTTCGGATACAGGACTGCGCTTGATCAGCGCCGACAGCAGGGCAATACAGACGGCAACGCCGCCCATGATGGCAAGTGCAATGTTCAGCTGGGTCATGGCGGCTCCGTTTTCGCGATGCCTCTATTGCGAGCGGTGCCGCTAACAAAACGTTCCCCTAATTACCGGCGCGTTTCATGCATGCCAGATGGCGATCATTGACCCGATTGGCAAACCAGGCGGTCGTCAGGTTGCGCGTGATCTTCGGACTCTCCAGGCGAATGCCAGGCAGCACCGCGCGGGGCAGAGATTTTCCGGCGCGCTTCTCGGCCAGCGCGAACACCCGCTCGTACAAGCTGGTTTTCTCGAATCCGTGGGTATCGCCGCGTTCCAGCGCGTTGCGAATCGCCGTCTCGCTCATGTCGAGCTTGGTTGCCAGCGAGCGAACCGCGCGCTCGGTCTGGCCGGCTTTGCTGCTGCCATGGATGATCAGATCGCCATCGAGGGTCAGCTTGGTTCCACTGGCACGGCTGACCGCAGCCTGAAACGCGGCGTTGCGGCTGGCATACCAGCCAGCGTTGAAGTCTGCGAAGCGGTACAGCGGCTTGGTGTAACTGGCCGGGTAGTCCAGCAGATGTGCGATGCCGAAGTACATACCGCCGCGGCGCGTGAACACCTCATCCCGAATAGAGCCTTCGCGGCGATAGGGATAGTCGCGTGCGCGGTCCTCGGCGAAGGCGATGCTGACTTGCATCGGGCCGCCGGTCTTGACCGGGTTGAGCGTGCCGAACAGTTGTTTGCCGAGTGGCATGATGCCGAGGAAATCGTCGAAGATCGCGCTCAGCTGTTCTTCGGTGCGCACTGCTGCAAGGCGCTGGCTGTAGGTCTTGCCATTGGGCGATTGAACATCCAGAGCCGCGTCCACGATGAAGCGCGGGACGTGCAGCCGGGACGCGCGGCGGTAGATCTCCTCGCGGGCGATTTTCGCAAGGCCGGGGACCGGAGGTGTCGCCTGGAAGGTGGATTCCTGCACCGTGACGGCCAGGACGGCGCAGAGGTTCTCATTGGTCGGCGGGATCGCCAGCGCATCGAAGGCGGCGTAGATGTCGGTGGCCCAGCCTTGGCGATTCGGAATGTTGCTGGGGATCAGCCGGACGATCTTGGCCCGCACGTCGTCTGGTCGAGGCGCCGGCACCTCGGGTTTTTGCGTGCCGCAGCCGGCCAGGCCAAGCAGCATGGTGAGCGCAGCGGCGAGTCGGCGCGTAACCCAGCGGGAAAGGGCTGTGGTTGGCACGAACGCGTCGACAGTCGAAGCCGGTCGTTTGGAAAGCTGAAGAATCATGCGGTCCCATCTGAATAGGTTGGTCAGGTTCCGACAGTAAAACAGACGCAGCCGTTCTGTGGTCTTCTAGTGCTGATTCGAGCGCTGGTGAACTTGCGTCGCCTGAGCTGTCCGAAACCTGACGAGCCATCTGGATGTGCCGGTGGCGCCAACTTTGACGAGCATCCGACTTCATGAGCGAATCGCACTTCGACGTTCGGCGACTCGAACGTTACGACAGCAGCACCCGTGAATACATGCTGGCCATCATCACTGATGAGGATCACGCCTCCCAGGTTGAACTGGATTGCGGCCAGGTCGGCTGGCAATCCACCTTGCGCCATGATCGGCTGCACCGTGACGTCGACCGGCAAACGGGCAAGCCACAGTTTCGGTTCGAGGACATTCCTGAGCACGACGGCGGCGAGTTTCAATTGATCAGCCTGATTGCCGAGGGCGGGCGCGGTGCCGAATTTTCCGAACTGGTCATGTTCGGCAAGCGCCTGGTGACCTTCGACGACCGTACCGGGTTGGTCTGTGAAATTCGCGACCAGAGTCAACTGGTGCCGCGAAACATCCTCATGACCGGCAGCGGTGATGAGGCCTTCAAGGGCTTCAAAGCGGAGTGGGCAACGCTCTACAACGACCGGTTGGTGGTGGGCAGCCATGGCAAGAAGGCACCCGAGGAGTGGGTGAAGCTGCTCGACCGCCATTACACCGTACGAAGTGTGGACTGGTCGGATCGCTATCAACGCATCCGCGACGCGCTTGATGTCGGGCCGAACGGCTACGTGATTCACGAAGCGGCGGAATGGCATCCATATCGTCGCGAGTGGCTTTTCTTTCCGCGCAAGATTTCGACAGAGCCATTCGACGAGGCGGTTGACGAGCGCGAGCGTGGCGGCAATACCTTGGTTATTGCCAGCGAAGACTTCAGTCAGATCCGAACCCTTGAGGTCGGCCAGCGTATCCCCGAGCGGGGCATCTCATCGTTCAAGATCCTGCCGGGTCATCCCAACGAGTGCGTTGGCCTGAAAAGCGTCGAGATCGGTGATCGGACCGAGAGCTACCTGTTCTGCTTCAACCTCGATGGCGAGGTGTTGCAGGACGATATCTTCATCGGTGACTACAAGTGCGAGGGCCTGGAAATTCTCTGACGGTTCGCCCCTGTCGGTGACGGCTTAACCACGCGGTTTTGGGCTACGCTGTTGGTCCCTGGCCACGTTACCGATATTCGATCATGCATCAGCTTATCCACGCACAGCCTCGTTCAGCTTCTGGGTCCAGCTTCTGGCGCGACGCGGCGCTGCCGTTCATCGAGTCGCGCAGCGTGGAAGATGGCCGCCGCGTCTGTTATGCGCGGCACAGCCACGAAACCTTTTCCATCGGATTGATCGACAGCGGCGCCAGTACCTACATCAACGGCAGTCACCAGTGCCGGATCGATGCCGGCACGCTGGTGCTGATGAACCCCGGCGATGTGCATGCCTGCAACCCGATTCAGAACCAGCCATGGGCGTACCGCATGCTGTATGTCGATACTGGTTGGCTGAGCGAGCTGCAAGATGACCTGGGCATGGGGGGTACGGGCTTTCGCTGCTTCGCCCCGATAATGACGCGTGATCCGCTGCTGCAGGCGGGCTTTCACCGTTTTCATACGGTGCTCATCGACGACAACCTCGACCTGCAGCAAAAGGAGGCGGCCGCCGTAGCGTTCTTCTCGCAGTTGCACGAGCGATTGGGGTTCGACGCCAACGTCCCGGTGAGCGACTTGAAACTGCAGCGCGCCGCTGAATACATCGCGGACAATTATCAGCGCTCTCTCAAGCTGGACGAGATCAGCGCTATGGCAGGCGTCTCACCGTCGGGCCTCATTCGCGCGTTCAAAAAGCAGTTCGGCATGACCCCACATGCTTATCTGACCAATCGACGCGTGCAGTTCGCGCGCGCCGAGCTGCGGCGTGGCCGGCCTATTGCGGATGTGGCGCTGGATGCGGGTTTCGCCGACCAGGCGCACCTGCAACGCGCCTTCAAACAACTGCTGGCCGCCACGCCCGGACACTATCGAAATGTAGGCACAGGCCTGCGCTACGACGCCCATCAGGTCAGCAACAGATAAATCGCGCAAGCGGCCAGCAGCGCGGCCATTAGTCGATTGAACAACCGCATCCGTGTAGGTTGGTTGAGATGCGGCCGCAGAAAGGTGCCGGCATAGGCCCAACAGGCGACTGACACGTAACAAATCACGAAGTAGATCGCTGCGAAGCGCCATACCGAGTACGCGTCGCCGGTGGAGGCGAACAAGCCCATGCCGGCTACCGAGGCCAGCCAGGCCTTGGGACTGAGCCACTGCATCGCGGCGCCATACAGCATCGTGGGTTGCAATGCAGGCTTGTCTGCATTGAGGCGACCATCATCGGCAGCCAGCCGAAACGCCATGTACAGGAGAAACGCCACGCCAGCCAACTTGATCGATTCGGTCAGCCAGGGCCAATGATCGAGCAGTTCGTTCAGACCCAGCCCGATCAACAACAGCAACAGCGTGAAGCCAATGGTTGCGCCGCTGACATGACGCATGGCGGGCCGCAAGCCGAACTGCGCGCCGGCGCTGAGCGCGACGATGTTGACCGGGCCCGGCGATATGGAAGAGGCCAGCGCGAAGGCGGCCATGGACAGCAAAAGACTCATCGAACGCTCCTGAATGTACGCATGAACACCAGCGCGACGATAGGAGCGCGCACCACCGCGGTATTGAAGAAAATGCGCGTTGTGCGGCTTACCAGCGCAACAGTCGCGGGCCGAGGGTCGCGCCGACGGCGGTGGGGATGAGCATGCCAAGCACGTACCAGACGGCCCAGAAGGCGACGCTCATCTCCGGGCAATGCAGGCTGTAAGGGGGCGTAGATGCTTTGCGGGCAAACTTCCCCACCGTCGAGGGGCTGGTGGGTGCCAATTGGATGACAGCGGCGGCTCGCGCTTTTGCGCAGCAGTCCCCGCCGACTCAGCCCCAGTTGATCAGCTCGCTGGGGCAGGTTGATTGCCGGCCGCTGTGCCGCCGCAGGAGTAAACTCAGCGCAACGCTTGCAGTCCAAGGCTGCGTCTCCAGCCGGAGTCGCCGCGCCGTTCTGCGCATCCATAACGGGAGATTCGATGGCCTCTATCGACTTGCTGATCAGCGACTGCGACGGCGTGATCGTCGACAGCGAAATCATCAGCCACCGCGTACTGTTCGAAGCACTGAGCCTACACGTGCCGGCCGAGCGCCTGCATGAAGCCCTCGAGGGGACCTTTGGCCTTACGGTCCCGAGCATTATCGATCTGATCGAGAAACGCTTCGGCCTGAGCCTGCCAGCAACCTTCGACAACGACCTTCGCCGGCAATCAGAGAAGATGGTCGCCGAAGAGGTACAAGCCATTCCCGGCGTCTACGAGGCGCTGACGGCGATCGATCTGCCGCTGGCGGTGGCGTCCAACAGCCGGCTGCACAATGTCGAATCGTCACTGCGCCGCGCCGGCTTGACCGAGCGAGTCGCCGGCAATATTTTTTGCGCCGAGATGGTCACGTCACCGAAACCTGCGCCGGATGTCTATCTGTTGGCCGCCGAGCGCATGGGTGTCGCGCCAGGGCGCTGCCTGGTCGTCGAAGACAGCCCGACCGGTGTACTGGCGGCGCGAACCGCGGGAATGCTGGTCATCGGTTTTACCGGTGCCAGCCATATTCCTGCCGGGCACGACCATGCGCTACGGGAAATGGGCGTTTCGGCGGTGATCAATGATATGCGTGACCTGCCGGCAACGGTGGCCAACCTGGCGGCCGACTAGCAGCGCCAGCGCTTAGGGCGAAATCAGCAAACTTACGCAACGGTCCGCCAGCGTGCTTGTCTGTACTGAAACGGACGGAGGGCGAGCAACACATGATCGAGCGTTGGAAGTGGTTCCTCATCCGCATCAGTAAGCGACCCTGGTTCCGGGCCAGCCTGTATTCGGTGTTGGGGATCGCTACCGCGCTGGTGGCATTGGTCGCGGCGCCATACATCCCGGAAGACGTGCCAACCAAGATCGGTTCCGATGCGGTCGACAACATCCTTGGTGTGCTGGCGTCCAGCATGCTTGCGGTTACCACCTTCTCCCTGAGCATCATGGTGGCGGCGTACGGCTCGGCGACAAACAATGTCACGCCGCGCGCTATTTCCCTATTGGTCGAAGACACGACCACGCAGAACACCCTCTCAACCTTTGTCGGTTCGTTCATCTTCAGTCTGGTCGGCATCATCGCGCTGAGCACCGGCCTTTACGGCGACAACGGCCGGGTGGTGCTTTTCGCGGCGACGATCATCGTGGTCATTCTGGTGCTTTACGCGTTGCTGCGCTGGATCGATCAGCTGTCCGGGCTGGGCCGCGTTGCCGAAACCACCGCCAGGGTCGAGAAGGCCGCTACCCGGGCGCTTTGCCAGAGAATGGAGCAGCCGTTTCTGGGCGGTCGCCCACTGGAAGTCGATCCCAAGGTGCTGCCGGGTGCGCGGCCGTTATACGCCGACAAGATCGGTTTCGTGCAACACGTCGACATGCCGGCGCTGGGCGAGCTGACCAAGGCGGAAGATAGCGCGGTCTACATCTGTGTATTGCCGGGGACTTTCGTGGAGCCGACACAGCCGATCGCCTGGTCGGTAGGGATCGCTGAAGACTGTGATAGCGCGCTGCGCAATGCCTTCGTCGTCGGCGCACAGCGAACCTTCGATCGAGACCCCCGCTACGGCATTGTCGTCATGGCCGAAGTCGCTTCGCGGGCGCTGTCGCCCGCCATTAACGACCAAGGCACTGCAATCGATGTGATTGGACGGGGTGGGCGCGTGTTGTC
>NZ_AGSX01000020.1 GCF_000235745.1 Stutzerimonas stutzeri SDM-LAC
AGCCCTCGACGCTTTTGCGCATTGGCTGGTAGACCGTCGAGTGCGCGATGGGAGTGATGGGCAGCTGTTCCTGGATGATCTGCTGCGCCTTCTGGTACAGCTCGGTACGTTCGCCCTGATCGGTGATGCGTTTAGCCTGTTTGACGATCTTGTCGTACTCGGCATCGCACCACTTCGACCAGTTGTTGCCGTCTACTGCGTCGCAGCCATACAGGGTGTTCAGCCAATTGTCAGGATCGCCATTGTCGCCGGTCCAGCCGATCAACATGGCGTCGTGCTCTCCAGCATGACCGCGCTTGATGTACTCGCCCCATTCGTAGCTGACGATGCGCGTCTTCACGCCAACCTTGGACCAGTCAGCCTGAATCATCTCGGCCATCAGCTTGGCGTTGGGGTTGTAGGGGCGTTGCACCGGCATGGCCCAGAGCGTGATCTCGGTGCCCTCCGGAATTCCGGCCTGCTTCAGCAGTTCACGCGCTTTGTCAGGGTTGTATTCGGCGCCCTTGATGCTCTCGTCGTAGGACCACTGCGTCGGCGGCATGGCGTTGACCGCGAGCTGGCCGGCGCCCTGATAGACCGCTTCGATGATCGATTTCTTGTCGACCGCCATGTCCAGGGCCTTGCGCACTTCAAGCTTGTCGAGCGGCGGATGCATCACGTTGTAGGCAATGTATCCGAGGTTGAAACCTGGTTGGCTGGGGACCTCGACATTGGGATCTTTCTGAAGCGCTTCGATATCCGCGGGACGAGGATTCAGGGTGATCTGACATTCACCGGCGCGGAGTTTCTGCGCACGCACCGAGGCGTCGGTGGTGATCGCGAAGATGAGATTGTCGATCTTCACGTCCTCCGGCTTCCAGTAGGCCTCGTTGCCCTTGAAGCGGATCTGAGCATCTTTCTGGTAGCGGCTGAAAACGAAGGGGCCGGTACCGATCGGCTTCTGGTTGATCTGCTCGCTGTTACCGGCTTTCAACAGCTGGTCAGCGTACTCGGCCGAATGGATGGCGGCGAAGTTCATAGCCAGGTTCTGGATAAAGGCTGCATCCACTTTGTCGAGCGTGAAACGCACCGTCAGGTCGTCGAGTTTTTCGACCTTAGTAATGTTCTTGTCCATTCCCATGTCCGTGAAGTACGGGAATTCGCTGGGGTATGCCTTGCGGAACGGATGATCCTTGTCGAGCATGCGCTGGAAGGTGAAGAGCACGTCGTCTGCGTTGAACTCGCGGCTGGGCGTGAAGTAATCGGTGGTATGAAACTTGACCCCGGGACGCAGATGAAAGGTGTAGGTGAGGCCATCATCGCTGACCTCCCACTCGGTCGCCAGGGCGGGGAGGGCGCGAGTGCCGCCTCGTTCGAATTGAGCGAGGCGGTTGAAGACGGTCTCAGACGCCGCGTCGAAGTCGGTACCGGTGGTGTACTGGCCGGGATCGAATCCGGCCGGGCTGCCTTCGGAGCAATACACAAGACTGCTGGCGGCGAAGCTGAGGGGCGAACCGAGGATCAGTCCCGCGGCGAGCATCGCCCGGATGGAGATAGTGTTTCGCATGCAAACCTCATTCTTTTTTATGTTCATCGAGGGTTGGTCTCGTGGACCGAACAGTGGCTCACTGCACGCCGGTGTCGCCGTGGGGGGTTGCCCGCTCGGCGCAGAACACTGTCGGCGACTGCGCTCTGAAGATCACAGCCTAGCCTGTCCCGAAATTAAGTCATGTTGAAAACGCGGTCAACAGAAATTAAGCGCTGTTAAATTCCGCTGGCGTGTCTCGGATATCGGGGTCAAGCAATCGCGCCGCCGGTTAGCGGGTGGTCAGATCGTCAAAGAGTCCCATGGTGGTTACGGTCAATACTTCGGCCGGCTGATCGCCCACGTTGGCGAGGTGGTGAGGCTTGCCTGCGTCGAAGTGTATGGAGTCACCACTGGCCAACGGGTAATCGCGGCCGTCGACCGTGTAGACGATTCGTCCTGACAGCACGTAGGCGAATTCGGCGCCCTCGTGAGCGATAAGCTCGGACTGATAACCCACCGGCATGCTGACCTTCACAGCATTCAGCAGATTGCCTGGAAAGCTGGTGGATAGGCGCTCGTAGGCCAGCGGCTGGCCTTCGATGGTGTAACGGACACGTTCGCCCTGATGGGAGTCGGGCTGCGATTGGCTGGGCTGATCGAACAGCGAGTTGAGCGGTACGCCAAGTGATTTTGCGATGTTCGCCAGCGATGAAATCGATACGCCGGTAAGGTTGCGCTCGGCCTGTGACAGAAAGCTCGCCGTCAGCCCCGACTCCTTGGCTACTTGGTTCAAGGTCTTGTTGGCGGCACGCCTGTGCCGGCGCAATCGTTCACCGATACGGTCGACTGTCATGGAATTCGCCTTATGAAAGTGGCCAGTATACGGCCAGCCGGACAGACTCGCGCCAGCCTTGATTTTGTCTTTTTCGCGGTACGGGAGAAAAAAGCTTTGCCAGAAAAATTAAGCTGCACTTAAATTCGGCGAACATTTCCATCAGGCTTTTCGGAGAACAGGCATGACCATCGGTGTCGGCGGCAGCACGCAGGAAGAGGCGCTTGGGCGCCTGCGCAATATGCTGGATGGCGTTCAGCCGATAGCGCTCGACGAATACCTGGCTCGTATTGATAGCGCTCAGCAACGCATGAAGCAGCTGGGCATCGACGCTATTTTTCTGTGCGCGGGCGCCAATCTCGAGTACTTCACTGGTGTGCGCTGGAGCCCGAGCGAGCGCATGGTCGGTGCAATCCTGCTCGCAGACGGTGCGCTGGAGTATCTGGCGCCAGCCTTCGAAGAGGGCACGATTCGCGACTTCATGGTGGTCGACGGTGCAGTCAACGGATGGCAGGAACATGAAAGCCCCTATCGTTTGCTGCTCGACTGTCTGCAGCGCATGGGCATTCAGCCGAACACCAGTCTTCGCCCATGCATCGGCCTCTGTCCGTCCTTGCCGTTTTTCATGTTCGATGGCCTGCGCTTGCTGGATCCAGGCTATGCCTTCACTGATGCGAGTGCGGTGACAAGCTACTGCCGACAACGGAAATCCCGCGCTGAGATCGCCTTGATGCAGCGCGCAAAAGACATGACTCTTGAAGTACACAAGGCGGCTGCGAGCATCCTTCACGAGGGCATCAGCACCACCGAAGTGGTCCGGTTCATCGAGCTCGCGCACCGTGCGGTTGGGGCGCCTGGGTCGACCTTCTGCATCGTGCTGTTCGGCGAGGCGAGCGCGTTCCCTCATGGTGTGAAATATCCGCAGACGCTAGAACGCGGCGACATGGTCCTGATCGATACGGGCTGCCGTGTGCACAGCTATCTGTCGGATATCACGCGCAGTTACGTCTTCGGCGAGCCGAATGAACATCAACGTGCGCTGTGGACGTTCGAGAAGGATGCGCAGTTGGCGGCGTTCGCTGCGGCTCGCTTGGGTGCGCGCTGCGAAGAGGTGGACGAGGCGGCACGTAGCTCGCTTGAAGCCTGCGGTCTCGGCCCGGATTACCAACTGCCGGGCCTTCCGCACCGAACCGGACACGGGATCGGGCTGGAAATCCATGAGAGCCCTTACCTGGTGCGTGGCGACCATACGCCCATCGATGTCGGCATGTGCTTCAGCAACGAACCGATGATCTGCGTTCCCGGTGAGTTCGGCATTCGTCTGGAGGATCACTTCTACATGAGCGAGCATGGGCCACGCTGGTTCACCGAACCGAGCCACAGCATCGATGACCCCTTCGGCCTCAAGCGCTGAGCAGCTGGTCGATTCGGCTAACTGCACCGCTAAACAAAAGGCTGACTGTGCTTGTTCGCCGGTATGTCGAGCTAACTAGAATGATGGTTTTTCACCACCCATTCGGGGCTGCCTCATGTCGTCGCGCCGCGTTTCTTTGCTGCTGGTGGGGGCTTTTCTCGCCCTGTATCTGATCTGGGGCTCAACCTATTTCGTGATCCGTATTGGCGTCCAGTCGTGGCCGCCAATGCTGCTCGCCGGATTGCGCTTTGTGATTGCGGGCAGCCTGATGTTTGCCTGGCTGCGCTGGCGCGGCGTGCCGCTACCCACGGGGCGCGAATGGCGGTCTTGCGCGGTTGTCGGATTTCTTTTGCTCAGCTGCGGCAATGGCGGGGTGACAGTGGCTGAGCATCTCGGTGTTGCTTCGGCGGTGGCGGCACTGGCGATCGCAACGGTGCCGCTGTTTGCATTGCTGTTCGGTTTGATCTGGGGTCAGCGAACGACCGGGTTGGAGTGGGGCGGCATCATGCTGGGGCTGATCGGCATCGGTCTGCTCAATCTGGGGCACAACCTGCAGGCCAGCCCCTTAGGCGCGGTGATCGTGCTGCTGGCCGCTGCGAGCTGGGCATTCGGTTCGATGTGGAGCCGTCACCTCAGCTTGCCGAGCGGAGCGATGGCGAGTGCGGCGCAGATGCTGATCGGCGGTGCGGTGCTGCTGTTCGGCAGCGTGGTCACCGGGGAACGCCTGCAACAAATGCCGGACACGGCCGGCTGGCTCGCGTTGATCTACCTGACCTTCCTAGGCTCAATCGTGGCCTTCAGCGCCTACCTCTACCTGCTCAAGCACGTACGTCCTGCCGCGGCCACCAGCTACGCCTATGTCAATCCGGTGGTGGCCGTGCTGTTGGGTGTCAGCTTTGCCGGCGAGCGTATCGGTGTCGAGGAATGGCTGGCGATGACTGTGATCGTCAGCGCCGTGGTGCTTATAGGGTTGCCGCAATGGCGACGGCCAAAGGCAGGGGGCGCTGTGAAGCCGGTCTGAATCGGTGATGCAGCGCCGTGAGGGGTTGTATGATGACTTGCGGTGCGAGACGATCAAACCATCCGGATCACGGTCAGAACGTTGAGCTTGCCATCTCGATAGGTTCGTCCTGATTGGCGCTGGCGCTCTCCACCTTTTCACCCACCGACAGGCGACCCGATGCCCGCAGCGAAACAACCGGCCACCCACGATACGTTCTTCATCCTGTCGCTGGTCATTTTCAACTTCATCTCGTTCATTTCCATTGGTATTCCGCTGGCCTCGCTGCCGGGCTATATCCATGAAAACCTGGGGTTCAGCACCGCGATTGCCGGTATCGTTATCGGTGCGCAATATCTGACGACCTTGCTCTGCCGCCCGCTCGCTGGCCGGCTGGCTGACGAGCGGGGCGCGAAGAAAACCGTACTCATCGGGATGGCCTCAGGGCTGATAAGCGGTGCGTTCCTGCTGGCCTCGGCGCTGTTCGAATCCTGGCCGCTGGCAAGTATCGGGGTGATGGTCGCCAGCCGCTTGATCCTTGGTTTTGCACAAAGCCTGGTCGGCATATCGGCAATCACCTGGGGCATCAGCCGGTTGGGAGCCGAAAGCACTGCGCGAATGATTTCTTGGAACGGAGTCGCCGCCTATGGCGGGGTCGGCATTGGCGCACCGCTGGGCGTTTTTCTGACTCAGTCGCTGGGCCTCTGGAGCCTCGGCGCTGTGACAATGGGATTGGCCACCACAGGGCTGGCATTGGCATGGCGGCGTGGTGATGCGCCGCTTAATCCGGGCACACGCCTGCCGTTTGGCAAGGTGTTGTGGAAAGTCGCACCGCCAGGCATCAGCCTGGCCTTGGCAACCATCGGTTACGGCACGCTGACAGCGTTCATTGCTTTGTATTACGACGCGCGCGGATGGGATGGCGCCGCCTGGTGTCTGACCGCTTTCGCCTTTGCCTTTATCGGCACACGCCTGCTGTTTCCCAATCTGATCAACCGCGTTGGCGGCTATTCAGTGGCGATGGTCTGCCTGATGATTGAAATCTGCGGGTTACTGTTGCTCTGGCTGGCCGAGGCGCCGAGCGTTGCGCTGGCCGGTTCAGCCTTGACCGGCTGCGGCCTTTCTCTGCTGTATCCGGCGCTGGGCGTAGGCGTGGTATCCCGCGTAGGCACTGCCAACCGCAGCTCGGGTCTTAGCGTCTTCGCTATGTTCTTCGACCTGTCGCTGGGCCTGTCTGGCGCGATCATGGGCGTGCTGGCCGCTTACATTGGCATGCAGAGCATCTTTCTCGGTGCAGCAGTGGTCGCCGTGGGCGGTCTTGGCATCGTCTGGCTGCTGCTCAGGCAGGAGCGGGTGACGGAACAATAATCGTGAGACGCTGCTTCGCGATGAGCAGCATTGTCGAGATCGTCATGGCTGCCCAATAGCAGAATCTTCTATTGAGTCCGGGTCGGTAGCGTCGACGCGTTCGAGGGCAATACCGCTAAGATCTGTCTGAAACTTGCTCAGGTAATGCAGGAAGTTGACGCTGTCATCGAAGCTGAAGCCCTTCAATCCCTGTTCATAGAACTCGGCGATACGCTGCTGTAGCGCATCCCAGTAAGCGCGGCCGGAGCGTGTCAGCCTGACCAGTCGCGCGCGTCCGTCATCGGGATGCGGCACGCGTTCGACATGGCCGTCGCGCTCCATGCGCTTCAGCACGCCGTCGAGGCTCTGGCGGCTGACCACCAGATACTCGGTCAGTTGATTGAAGGAGATTCCCTCGTCGTAGCCTGGACGGGACAAGGCGCCCAACACCGCCCACTGAACAGTGCTGATGCCCATCTCTTTCTGCACTTGCCGCTGCAACACGTTGCCGGTCTGAAACAACCGGAAGAAAAGCCGGTTGGGAATGCTCTTGGTTTCAATCGCGGACATCGGAATTCCTAGCAGGATGGCGATAAGTCAGCCGGAACGGGCTACCTGGGCAGGCATTCGCGGGCGATGATATTTTTCATGATCTGCGCCGTGCCGTCACCAATCTGTAGACCCAGCACGTCCCGCATGCGCTGCGAGAAGGGCAGATCCTCGCCCCAGCCTGTATGACCGTGAGCAAGCATGCACTGCTTCACGACGTCGAACGCGAGTTTTGGTCCCCACCATTTATTCATTGCCGCTTCAGCGTTGTGGCGCTGCCCCGAATCCTTTAACCAAAGTGCGTAATAGCATTGCAGCCGCGCGGCCTGCACGTAGGTCTGGTATTCGGCCAGCGGATGCGTGAGGCCTTGAAAGGCGGAGAGCTTTTGCCCGAAGGCATCGCGCTCGGTCAGCCATTGCCAGGTTTCGTCCAGCGATTGCTGGGCGGTGGCCAAGCACTGCAGGCCGATCAGCGCGCGGCTGTAGTCGAACCCCTGCATGACCTGCTTGAAGCCCTGGCCCTCATCACCCAGGCGATGGCTGGCCGGCACTCGGACGTTGTCGAAGAAGATCGAGCCGCGACCGATGCAGCGCTGACCGGCGTCATCGAAACGGGTGGTGTTGATGCCGGGCGAGTCCATCGGTACGAGAAAGGCGCTGATGCCGTTGGCGCGCGATTCTTGCGTGCCAGTGCGCGCAAACACCACCGCCACGTCCGCCTGGTCAGCCATAGAAATCGAGGTCTTTTCGCCGTTAAGGATGTATCCGTCGCCGTTGTGTTCGGCCTTGAGGCGCAGGTTTGCCGCATCCGAACCGCCGCTCGGTTCGGTCAGGGCAATGCATACGACCTTGCGACCGGCGGTGATTTCGCTGAGCCATTCGCGCGCCAGTTCGGGCGCGGCATGCTGCGCGATGATCTGGCCATTGAGCGAGGCCAGTAACGGGATGTAGCCCACGTTGAAGTCGCCGCGGGAGATTTCTTCGATGATGATGCCGGCTGTGACGCAATCCAGACCGCTACCGCCGAACGCCTCCGGCAGTTCGCCACCCAGCAGGCCCATTCCCCCCATCTGCTCGATCAGCGACCGTTCGATGAAACCTTCGCGTTCACGACGTCGATAGCCGGGCATGAGCACATCGGCACTGAAGCGTGCGACGCTGTCGCGAATGGCGGTTTGTTGCTCGTTGAAACCGAAATTCATGGTGATCTCCAGCCAGAAGCCTGTGGCAGGAGCCGGTCTCCCGGCTCCGTGCGGATGCGTTACTTGTAGAACTGACGGAAGTTCGGCTTGCGCTTTTCCTTGAACGCCGCGGTCCCTTCCTTGGCTTCGTCGGTGTCGTAGTACAGGCTCAGCGCCTGCATCCCGAGCCCGCCGATCCCGCCAATATTGGCGCTGTCGGCATTGAACGAGCGCTTGGCGATGGAGAGGGCGGTCGGGCTCTTTTCCAGAATTTCGTCGCACCACTTACTCACTTCGGCATCGAGTTCATCGTGGGGCACCACGGCGTTGACCAGGCCCCAGTCAAACGCTTGCTGGGCGCTGTACTTACGGCACAGGTACCAAATCTCCCGTGCGCGTTTCTCGCCGATCACCCGGCTGAGGTACGCGGTGCCGTAGCCAGGATCAACCGAGCCGACCTTCGGGCCGACCTGGCCGAAGATTGCGTTTTCAGAGGCGATGCTCAGGTCGCAGACCACATGGAGTACGTGCCCGCCGCCAATGGCGAATCCATTGACCCGCGCGATGACGGGCTTGGGCACTTCGCGAATCAGATTCTGTAGTTCCTCGACCGGCAGGCCGATCAGGCCGCGACCGTCGTATTGGCCCTCGTGCGCACCTTGATCGCCGCCCGTGCAGAAGGCTTTGTCGCCGGCGCCGGTGAAAACGATGACGCCAATGGCCTTGTTCCAGCCGGCCCGGTTGAAGGCGTCGAGCAGCTCCATGCAGGTTTGGCCGCGAAACGCGTTGTAGCGCTCCGGGCGGTTGATGGTGATGGTCGCGACGCCGTCGGCTTCGCTGTAGAGAATGTCTTCGTAGTTCATGTTGAGCTCCTGTTCAGCCGGCCATGGTCAGGCCGCCGGACACACTGATGACCTGTCCGGTGATGAAGTCGGCATCGTCGCTAGCAAGCAAACAGACGATGCCGGGATAGTCTTCCGGTTGGCCAAGACGACGCTTGGGAACGGCGTTCTTGAACGCTTCAAGCAGCTTCTCCGGATTGTTCGACGTGGCCGCCACGCTTTTCAGCAGCGCGGTGTCGGTGGGGCCGGGGCAGACCACGTTGAAATTGATGTTCTTGCTGGCCAGCTCCCGCGCCAAGGTCTTCGACAGACCGATCAAGCCCGCTTTGCACGCGGCGTAGACCGCTTCCCCCGAGGAGCCGACGCGCGCGGCATCGGAGGCAATGTTGATCACCTTGCCGCCGCCGGCTTCGAGCATCTTTGGCAGCACCACGTGATGCATGTTGAGCGCACCGGTCAGGTTGATGTCGATGAGTTGCTGCCACATCCCCGGCTCGGTCTTGAGGAACGGCATGAAGCGGTCGAAGCCGGCGTTGTTGACCAGGACGGCTGGCACACCCAGGTCGCGCTCGATCTTGTCTACTGTTTCAACGATGGTGGCGTAATCAGTGATGTCAGCGGCGTAAGCCACTGCCTTGCCACCGGCTTTGGTGACCTGTTCGGCAGTGCTTTGCGCAGCTGCCATGTCACGGTCCAACACCGCAACGCGGCTGCCCTCGGCGGCAAAACGCAGGCAGAGCGCGCGGCCAATGCCACCGCCACCGCCCGTGATGATCACGGTTTTTCCAGATAGGCCTTTCATATCGGTTCTCCAGCAAATGCAAAGGGAAGGGGTGTTCAGGCGGGCTTGGCGGCCGGGAGGCTGATGCCTTTGGCCTGTTCACGCAGTTTGAATTTCTGGATCTTTCCGGACGGTGTGCGCGGAAGGGCAGGCAATACTTCGAGGTATTCGGGCATGTAGTTGCGGGTCAGGCGCTGCTCCGAAAGAAAGCGGACCACCTCTTGCAGGCTGAGCGACTCATGGCCGTCATGGAGGGTGACGTATGCGCAAAGGCGTTCGCCCAGACGCGCATCAGGACAACCCACCAAGGCCACGGCGGAAATCGCCGGGTGCTTGTAGAGCAGGTTCTCGATCTCGACGACCGGCACGTTCTCGCCGCCGCGAATCACCACATCCTTTGTGCGACCCGTGATGCGGATGTAGCCTTGAGCGTCCATCCGCGCCAGGTCGCCGGTTGGAAACCAGCCGTCGTCATCGACGTTGTACAGATCCGGGCGCTTGAGGTAACCGATGAACAGGCTGGCGCCCCGAACGAGCAAGTTGCCTTCGGCGCCGCGCGGTACGTCTTCGCCATTCTCATCCACCACGCGCACTTCCATATGGGGCACTGCGACGCCGTCGCTGTTGATCGCGCGCTCCGGCTCGTCTTCGGGCCGGGTCATGGTTACGGCGCCGTTCTCGGTCATCCCCCACGCGGAGACAATCTTGGCCTGGATGGCTGCAGCGGCGCGCTCCACGAGGGCGCCCGGGATCGGTGCACCGGCCGAAACGAAGACCCGCAACGAGGACAGTTCTTCTGGGTGCTGTGGCGCAATCTCGATCAGGTCCGCCAGAAATGGCGTCGATGCCATGGTGAAGGTCGGTCGCTCGGCTTTGGCAACCTTGACCGCGAACGCCGGGTCCCAGATGTCCTGCAGCACAGATGCGCTTTTCAGATAGATGGGCATCATCAGGCCGTAGAGGAAACCGGTCTGATGGGCCATCGGCGACGCCATGAACATGATGTCCTCGCTGTCCAGATGCAGGCGTTCGGCATAGGGGCGAATGTTGCTGAGCAAGGTATTGCTGCTGTGCAGCACGCCCTTTGGCTCGCCGGTTGTGCCGGAGGTGTAGAGCAACTGGACGACATCGTCGCCGTGGGGCCTTCGTTCGGTGAACAACGCCTGTGTGTCTGTTTCCTCTTCCCAGGCGCGATCCAGCAGTACTCGCTGGAACGAGCGACTGTCGTCGGCGCTGTCGATCACCAAAACATGCTCCAGCGCCGGAAGCTCGCTGCGCAAGCCGTCAACCATCGAGGCGTAATCGAAGCCGCGGAACGACTGCGGGATTACCAGTATGCGGCTTTGCACATAACTGAGCATGAAGCGCAGCTCGTGCTCGCGAAAGATCGGCATCAGCGGGTTTAGCACCGCACCGATGCGCACGCACGCCAGGTGCAGGGCGGTCATTTCCCACCAGTTGGGCAGTTGGCAGGAAACGATATCGCCTTTGTCCACGCCCAACGCCGCCAGGCCGGCCGCCATGCGTCGTACCACTTGGTTCAGCTCGGCGTAGCTGAATACCCGTCGGACGTTCTGGTGGACACGGTATGCGATGAGTGCAGGCGTATCAGGTCTGCTCGATACAGCGTGGTCCAGATAGTCTGTAATGACCTTGTCATTCCAAGCACCGGATTCGATCATTGATGTGCGGCGTTCGGATGGCACCGTTGCGGTGATGTTCATGAGCTAATCTACCTTTTCCGTTCGAATAGCATTGTTCTTGTGGTGGGCGAAGGAAACGTCTGATCGCTGATGAGCAGTTAAGCCGGATCTCAATAATACGTCAATGTGTTGTCGTTAATTGCCGCGGGTAGGCTGCCTTGCACCACCCCACCAAACAGCTGATGAGCTGTCTGGTGGCCAGCTAAGACGGCTGTTTGCATGCCGAGAGGGAGTCGGGCAGTGAACGGAAGCTGCTTCGTGCTACGAAGCCTCTATGAGACAGAGCCATGCAGGTCGGGTCGTAGTAATCAACCTGCGGTCTGCGCCAATGCTGAGCGAGGGTGTGCGATACAGGCTTCTACAACCCGGACTGGAATCGGCGTGCGACGCCAACGGAGACGTCTGGCCTGATCGATGAGGAAGGGACAGGAGCGGCTACGATGGCGCCTCGCAGGCCAGCATTGAGCTCGGTTCTGGTCTTCTGTGGCTTGCCGGGCTAGATAGTGGGCGTGCGGGTGCGCAGAGGTGTTTAGCGTCCGACCGCGTAGAGCTCGAGGTCCATTGATGCACGCCTCGCCAGTGCCGCCGCGCTCGGGCGATTGTCAGTCTTGCAGCGCCGCAGCTGCTTCCAGAATTCAAGCGGCTGCTTGTTGCTGAGATCGGATTGCTTGACCAGGTTTTCCAGCGTTTTGCTGTTCATGTGGCCTCCAAAGTCTCGGTCGAGGTGGTCCAGAGAAAAGTCGCTTCCTTGCGCCAGCCGTCGCGGCTTTCCTGGACTCCGAGACTGCCCCGATTCGGTTACAGCTTGTTGACAATGATCGCCCGTGTAATGGAGCCGATGAGCGGTATCTGCTGACAATCAAGAGTCTGTCGTCGTTGGTGGTCGGGACGCGAAACCCTATATAGCGCTGTAACTAGCGGGGGCATGGCGCTTGGCGTTCCGTTGCCATCTAAGTGCAACTATCGCGGTTCCGGTGTTTCGCTTGTAATGGCAGTTTTGATGTGGGCGCCGTTCATCGAACTCTATCTATTTTTTTAGAACTCTTCGGCTGCAGTTGCCCTCCGAGATAGTGAGGCGGCTGCAGAGTGGTCGCCATTTTTAAGTACCATCAAGTAACGGGAGTAATCTCATGTCGAACGATAAGAGCGGAAATCCGGGTAACTTTGCTAACGATCGCGAGAAGGCCTCCGAAGCAGGGCAAAAAGGCGGCCATAACAGCGGTGGCAATTTTGCCAACGATCCGCAACGCGCCTCCGAAGCCGGTCAGAAGGGTGGCCAGAACAGTGGCGGCAACTTCGCTAACGACCGCGAGAAAGCTTCCGAAGCTGGCCAGAAAGGTGGCCAGAACAGCGGTGGCAACTTTGCCAACGACCGCGAGAAGGCTTCTGAAGCCGGCAAAAAAGGCGGTCAGAACAGCCACGGCGGTGGCCGCAATTCGTAAACGTTAAAGCTATATTGCTAACGTAAACGAATATAAGCGGAACTTGCGATGCAAGTTCCGCTTTTTATTTAATTTATAGATTTTATTTATAGAAACTACGCTGCTGGATGTC